>CAZYRQ010000063.1:0-8902 GCA_964649455.1 uncultured Lentisphaerales bacterium | reverse complement strand
TCCGCGTGACGGTCGAGCTGCTGCCGCGCTGGATGGCCGGCGGCTCGCCGCGGCGGCTGGTGGCCGCGGGCGCGGCAGGTCTCGCCGCCCTGCTGGCGGGATTTGCACTGCGGCGCCGTTTCTGGATTGCGCTGGCGCTGTCGCTGTTCGCGCTGGCGGCGGCCCAGACGCGTCCGGGTGTCGTCGGCGTGGTCATCGCCGTCGCCGTCGGCACGCTGGCGGCGCTGGTCGCGGCCCTCGCGCGCGGCATCGGTAGCTTCCGCCGCCGTCGGCGCGAACGGCGCGCGTCGTCGGAGACGACACCCAGCGTCCCGCCGCCGCCCCTCGCGCCCGAAACGGCGGACGGGGCCGAAGCCGACGGAAGCGCGAGCGGGGGCTCCAGCTCGCCCCTGTTCCTCGTCCTGCTCGCCGTGCTGACGCTGCTGCTGGCGGGGCTCGGGCCGCTACTGGCGGAGACGGCCGCGCCCGAGCCCCCCGTGGCACAGGCGCCGCGCGCCTTGGAACCGCCGCCCGCGCAGCGCGCACGGCCCGCGCTCCAACCGGCGGATGCGCCGCCGCCCGCGCTCGCCACCGACCGGCTGGAGGTTGACATCCAGGCGCCGCCCGCCACGCCGGAGGCCGAACTGGCGGCGGACGTGCGCTGGACGCTGGTCTTCCGTGCCGGAGCGCCCGGCCGGCGGCTGCTCTTTCCGCCAGGCAGCGTCGTGGCCGGCGTGCGCGCCGATAACGCGAGTCTGCGCCTGGTGTCGCACGCGGGCGGCGTGTTGATCGAGATCCTCAAGGCCGGCGAGCACCGCCTCGAGGTTACGACCCGCGAGCGCGTCGAGGAACGCGACGGCGAACGCACATTGAACCTGCCCTGGCCCTCCAACCTGGTCAACCGGCTCACCCTGGCGATTCCCGCCGCGGACATGGAGGCGAGCGTCGCGTGTGCCGCGAGTCTTGAACTCAGCGGCGCCGACGGCGCCACACGCGTGGAGGCGACGCTTACGGCCACCGACCGTGCCGTCATCGCCTGGAAACCGCGCGCGCGCGACACGCGGATGGAGACCGCCGTGGTCTATGCCGATGTGGCCAGCCTCGCGCGCCTGCGCCCCGGGGTCATCGAGCTGCACACGCGTGTCACCTTCACGATCGTGCAGGGCGAAACGCGCGAGTTCGCGATGACCGCTCCCGCCGGCATGACCGTGACCGCGGTCGCCGCGCCCTCGCTGGCCACCTGGCGGTTCGACCCCGTGAGCCGGAGCCTGGTCACGACGCTGGCGCGTCCGGTCAGCGGCGCGCTGACGGTGACCGCGACGCTCCAGGCGCCGTGCGGCGGTCTGCCTTACGACGGCACTCTCGGCGTGCCCGCGGCCGCCGGCGTCGAGCGCCAGCGCGGGCGCGTCGCCCTCATGGCGCCCGACGAGATCCTCGCGCGGATCGGCGACGTCGCCGGCGTGACGCCCATCGACACGGCCGACTTCAGCTTGGCGCCCTTCACGGGCGAGGCCGCGCCGTCGGGCACGGCGCTGCGCCGGGCCTTCCGGTACGACGATCCTGCCGCCGTGCGGATCGCCCTGCACGCGGAGGAGGTGCAGCCGGAAATCCGCGTCAGCGAGGCCAGCGTCTTCAGCATCGGCGACGAGCGGACCATCCTCAGCGGCGCGCTGGAGGTGAGCGTCGCGAAGGCGGGCCTCTTCGCCCTGCGGCTCGATCTGCCCGCGGGCTACGAGATCGAATCGCTGACCGGGCGCGACGTGAGCCACTGGGACGATTCGCGGCGCGGCGAGCAGGGCGTCGAGGTGTTCCTGACCCGGCGCGTGCAGGACACGACGCCGCTCAACCTGGTGCTCTCGCAGCAGCAGCGCGGCGTGCCGCCGCTGCTGGACGTGCCGCGCGTGCAGGTGCGCGGGGCCGCGCGCCACACGGGCCGGATTTCCGTCTCGGCCGAGCGCGGCGTCAAGCTGGCGACCGAGAAGACCGAGGGCGCCGTGGCGCGCCGGCCCGGCGAGGAGGCGGGCGCGCCCGCCGGCGCGCTGCATTTCGACCTGCTCCGGCCGGGCTGGCAGGTGACGCTGCGCACGCAGGTGCTGGCGCCGGTGCTCAAGCCCGAGGTGCTGCACCGCGTCGACCTGGCCGAGGGGATGCTCCAGCACCGCATCCACGCGCGCTACCGTATCGAGAACGCCGGGGTCAAGTTCTTCCGCGTGCGCGTGCCCATCGCCGACGCGCCGGTGACGGTGACCGGACGCGGCATTGCCCGCGTGCGTCCGCTGGACGAGGCGCCGGCCGCCGTGTCGAACGGCGCCGGGCGGGTCTGGGAGATCGAGCTGCACGGCAAGGTCGAGGACGACTTCAGCCTGGTCTGCCAGTACCAGGAGCCCTACGATCCGGCCGGCGGGGGCGTGGTCATCCGGCCGTTCGAGCCGCTGGGCGCGGCGCGCCAGTCGGGCTTTCTCGTCATCACCGGCGGCGGCCGCGTGCAGGTCGAGCCGCGGGGAACGCCCGAGGGGTTGAAGCCCGAGGATGCCCGCGCGCTGCCGGACAGTTTCGGCGCCGGCGACCTCTCCGGAGCCCTGCGCTGCTACCGCGTGCTGCGGCCCGACTATCATCTGACGCTGTCGGTCGTGCGCCATGCCGCGGCGGCGGTGCTGCCGGCGCAGGTCGAGCAGGTGCAGTTGGTGACCGTGCTCTCCGGCAGCGGGCGGCTGCTGACACAGGCGACGATCGCGCTGCAGCCCGGCAACCTGCGCCATCTGCGCGTCATCCTGCCGACGTCCGCCAGCCGGCTCTGGTCGGCGCTGGTCAACGGCGGCGAAGCGCCCGTCGCGCGCGAGGCCGGCGCCGGCGGCGAAACGCTCAGCATCGCGCTGGAGGGCGTCGCGCACGATGCACCCGCGCGCGTCGCGCTCGTCTATGCCGAGGCCCTGCCGGGGGCGGGCCTCGACGGGCGCCGCGAGTTGCTGGCGCCGCGCTTTCCCGACCTTCCACTGCGGGACATCCAGTGGCGCCTCTTCGTGCCGGCGGAGTACCGCTGGCGGCTGCGCGGCGGCGACCTCGATCTTGAGGCGGCCGGCGCCACACTGCGCTCCTTCGGGAAGGCGGCCTACGAGACGGCGGTGCAGCAGGCGCAGGCGGCCAGCCTGACGGCCGCGCGCGGCAACCTGCAATCGCTCGACACCCTGCTCAAGGCCGGACGTCAGCTCGATGCCCGCAACGCGCTGCAGCAGGCGGTCAACCTTTCGCAAGGCGAGCAGGCGCTGAACGAGGACGCCCGCGTCCAGTTCCGCAACGTGGTGCGCCAGCAGGTCAAGATGGGGCTGGTCAACCGCCGCCAGGCGCTGCGCGCCGAGAAGAACATCTACGACGAGGGGGCGCCGCAGGCGCAGGCCGGCTGGAACGACGGCAACTTCGACGAACGTTACGTGCGGCAGGTCGAGGAGCAGCTCGACGCCGCCGACCGCGACAACCTCGAACGCGTGGCCGACAAGATGGTCGAGCAGCAGGTGCAGGCGGCGACCGCGGCGACGGCGATCCGCATCGCCATGCCCGAGCACGGCCGCGAGATTCGGCTGCGCCGGGCGCTGCTCAACGCGGGCGGGGGAACGCTGCGGGTGGTCTTCGAGGCGCGGCGGACGCCGGCCGCGGCGCGGCTGCTGGCCTACTGGCCGCTGCTTCCCGTCGGCCTGGTCGTCTGGCTGCTGCTGCGCCTGGCGCTCGGCCCCGGCCGGTCATCCAGGCCGGTCGGGACGGAGCCCGACCCTCCAAATGGCGCTCGGCCCCGGCCGATCCCCTAGATAGGGTCTGTTTATTGATTCCCCGCGCAGGCCAATCTGGAACTCAGGAAGGCAGGAAGGGGAGTGTTTCCCTCAAACATTTCCTGAGTTCCAGAGTTCCAGATTCAAAAAGATGGGAGCGTGGGGGTGTGGGAGGTCGCGAGAATCGATGGAGTCGATAAAATCGATAGAATCGATTCATCGATTCTATCGGCTTTCCCGCCGCTCGACCACTCGACCACTCACCAGCGAACGACACCTCTGCCGGCTACGCCTTGAGAATCATGCCGCGGGCGGCGCGGGTCTCGTCCACGCGCGAGATGGCGGTCGTCTCCGGCATCGTCGCGAAGGCTTCCGGGTGCGTCTCGGCCTGCCGCGCGAGCCGCAGCAGGGCGTCGGCGAAGGCGTCGAGCGTGGCCTTCGACTCGGTCTCCGTGGGCTCGATCATCATCGATTCGTGGACGATCAGCGGGAAGTAGATCGTCGGGGGGTGGTAGCCCGCGTCGATGAGTCCCTTGGCGAAGTCGAGCGCGCGGACGCCGCCGGCCTTGGTCTGCCGTTCGGCCGAGAGCAGCACCTCGTGCATGCAGATCCGGTTGTAGGGGATGTCGAAGGCCTCCTGCAGCCGGACGCGCAGGTAGTTGGCGTTGAGCACCGCGTGATCGGTCGCCTCGCGCAGGCCGCGGCCGCCGAGGCTCAGCAGGTAGGCGTAGGCGCGCAGCAGGACGCCGTAGTTGCCGTAGAAGGGCGCGATGTAGCCGATGGAGTGCGGCCGGTCGTAGTCGAGCGCGTAGGTGCCGTCGCCGCGCTTCTCCACGGTGGAGACGGGCAGGAACGGCGCCAGCGCCTCCGTGACGCCGACGGGCCCGGCGCCGGGGCCGCCGCCGCCGTGCGGCGTGCCGAAGGTCTTGTGGACGTTGAGATGGACGACGTCGAAGCCGAGGTCGCCCGGCCGCGCGCGTCCCATCAGCGCGTTGAGGTTCGCGCCGTCGTAGTAGAGCAGCGTCCCGTTGGCGTGCGCCCGGTCGGCGATCTCGCGGATGTGGCGCTCGAAGAGGCCCAGGGTGTTGGGACACGTCAGCATGACGGCGGCCGTGTCGGGCGTCAGCTTGGCCTGGAAGTCCGCGAGGTCGACATTCCCCTCGGCGTCGGTGCCGACCGTGACGACGGAGAAGCCGGCGATGGCCGCGCTGGCCGGGTTGGTGCCGTGGGCGGAGTCGGGGATCAGGACCGTGCGCCGGGGCTCGCCGCGCGCCCGGTGGTAGGCCGCGATCATCAGCATGCCGGTCAGCTCGCCGTGCGCGCCGGCCATCGGCTGCAGCGTGAAGGCCGCCATGCCGGTCAGTTCGCGGAGGAGCTGCCCGGTGCGCCAGAGGACCTCGAGCGCCCCCTGCGTCAGCGTGCCGCCGCCGCGGAGCTGCGGCAGCAGCGGGTGGAGGCCCGCGAAGCCGTCGAGCGCGGCGACCTTCTCGCAGAGGCGCGGGTTGTACTTCATCGTGCAGGAGCCGAGCGGGTAGAAGTGGGTGTCGACGCTGAAATTCTGTTGCGAGAGGCGCGTGAAGTGGCGCACCACGTCGAGCTCGCCCACTTCGGGCAGTTCGGGCGGCTCCGGCGCGCAATAGACCGCCGGCAGCGGGAGCGATCCTTCGCGCTCGGCCGCGGCAAGGCGCGGAAAGGTCAGGGCGCGGCGGCCGGGGACGGATTGCTCGAAGATCAGTGGGATCACAGCAGCACCTCCAGCGCGGTGGCCAGGGCGTCGATCTCGCCCTTGGTGCGCTTCTCCGTCAGCGCGACCAGCAGGCTGCGCTCCTCGCCGGGATAGTAGCGGCCCAGCGGGAAGCCCGCCGCGAAGCCGCGGTCGATCAGCTTGCAGACGGCCTCGCCGGCGTCGATCGGCAGCTCGACGACGAACTCGTTGAAGACCGGCATGCGGTTGCGCAGGCGGATCCCGGGGATCCGCGTCAGGCGGCGGCGGGCGTAGTCGGCCTTGCGCACGCAGATCTCGGCCAGTTCGCGCAGGCCCGACTTGCCGAGCAGGGAGAGGTGGATCGTCGCGCGCAGGGCGCAGAGCGCCTCGTTGGAGCAGATGTTGGAGGTGGCCTTCTCGCGGCGGATGTGCTGCTCGCGCGCCTGGAGCGTCAGCACGAAGCAGCGGTTGCCGCGGCGGTCGACCGTCTCGCCGACGATGCGCCCGGGCATCTTGCGCACGAGCGCCTGGCGCGCCGCGAAGAAGCCGAGGTAGGGGCCGCCGAAGGCCAGCGGGAGGCCGAGGCTCTGGCCCTCGCCGGTGGCGATGTCCACGCCCATGTCGCCCGGCCGCTTGAGGAGTCCGAGCGAGACGGGATAGACGGAGGCGATCAGCAGGGCGCCGGCCGCGTGGACCTGCGCGGCGATGTCGCTGAAGTCGTCCACGGTGCCGAAGAAGTTGGGATTCTGGACGATCACGGCGGCGACGCGCGCGTTGAGCGCGGCGGCGATCGCCGCCCGGTCGGCCGGCCCCTCGATGGGCGTGGGCAGCTCGGTGAGCTGCAGGCCGAGGTTGCGCGTGTAGCTGCGGATCATCAGGCGGTAGATCGGGTTGACGCCGCCGGTCATGACGATTGTGTCGCGACCGGTGGCGTGGACGGCCGTCAGAACCGCCTCGGCCAGGGCCGTGCCGCCGTCGTAGAGCGAGGCGTTGGCGGCGTCGAGGCCGGTCAGGCGGCAGATCATCGACTGGAACTCGAAGATGGCCTGCAGCGTGCCCTGCGCCACCTCGGGCTGGTAGGGCGTGTAGGCCGTGAAGAACTCGCCGCGCGCGACGAGGCTGTCGACCGCCGCCGGGATCGTGTGGTCGTAGAAGCCGGCGCCGAGGAAGCTCGTCAGGTCGTGGGTGTTGCGGTGCGAGAGCGCGTGCAGGTGGTCGTAGACCTCCTGCTCGGAGAGGCCGTCGGGCATCTCCAGCCCCTGGAGGCGCAGGGCCGGCGGAATGTCGGCAAAGAGATCGTCGAGCGAGGCGACGCCGATGGCGGCGAGCATCTCCCCGCGTTCCTGCGGCGTGTGCGGCACAAAGGACATGCGAGCCTCCCGCGCCTAGACCTTGCAGAAGTCGGCATACTGTTCGGGGGTCATCAGACCCTCGAGTTCGGTGGGATCGACGCCTGCGAGCGTGCAGATCCAGCCGTCCGACTCGGCCGCGGCGTTGATGGTCTCGGGCGCCGCCTCGAGCGCCGTGTTGACCGTGGCGACGGTGCCGCCGGCCGGGGCATAGACGTCGCTCGCGGCCTTGACCGACTCGACCACGCCGAGCGTGTCGCCCTGCTTCACGGTCTTGCCGACGGGCGGAAGCTCGATGAAGGTGATGTCGCCCAGCGCCTGCTGGGCGTGTTCCGAGATGCCCACCGTGGCGGTGCCGCCCTCGATGCGGATCCATTCGTGATCGGCGGTGTAGCGCGTCATGACTGTAGTCCTTCCTTCCTCAAAAAAGGCAGCGTGGCGACCGTCGCCGGCAGGAGTGCGCGGCCGTTGTCGACCATCCAGTGCGTGTCCGGCCGCGCCTCGTCCGGGGCGACATAGGCGAAGCCGATCGCCTGACCGACGGTCGGCCCGTACGAGCCGCTGGTCACGCGGCCGATCAGCGTGCCGTCGGCGCGCCGCACGGTCTGGCCGTGGCGCGCAGTCTGGCGTCCCGCGAGCCGGAAGGGCGCCAGCCGGAGGGCCGGGTTGGCCGCGCGGCGCAGCAGCGCCTCGCGTCCGATGAAAAATTCTGGCTTGCTGCAGAAGCGCATCATGTCCGCCTCGGCGGGGGAGGTGGAGGCATCGAGTTCGTGCCCGTAGAGCGGGAGCCCCGCCTCGAGGCGCAGCGTGTCGCGCGCGCCGAGGCCGCAGGGCCGCACACCGGCGCCCGTCAGCGCCTGCCAGGCGGTCTCGATGGCCTCCGGCGCGGCATAGAGTTCGACGCCGTCCTCGCCTGTGTAGCCGGTGCGGCTGACGATCCAGTCGTGACCGGCGGCTGCGGCGCGCATCCAGCGGAAGCGGCGGAGGCCTGCGGCGTCGATCCCGAGGGTGCGCGCGAGGACTGGCACGGCATTCGGGCCTTGGAGGTCGAGCTTGCCCTGGGTAGCCCGTAGGTCGCGGAGCTCGCAGTCGGCGCCGGCGAGCTGCTTCCGCATCCAGGCGAAGTCGCCGGGCGCGGTGCCCGCGTTGACGACCGGCATCCAAGCCGCCTCGCCCATGCGGTAGACGATCAGGTCGTCGATGACGCCGGCTGCCTCATTCAGCAGGAAGCCATAGCGGCAGGCGCCGACGGCCAGCGTGCGCAGATCCTGGGTGACGACGCGCGAGAGGGCCTCGAGACTGCCGGGGCCCTCGACCCAGAAGGCGTCCATGTGACTGGTGTCGAAGAGGCCCGCGTCCGCACGTACGCGCGCATGCTCGGCGAGCACGCCGTCATACTGCACCGGCATGTCCCAGCCGCCG
Source organism: uncultured Lentisphaerales bacterium (assembly GCA_964649455.1). Lineage (GTDB taxonomy): Bacteria > Verrucomicrobiota > Kiritimatiellia > RFP12 > JAAYLN01 > JAAYLN01. Next base: position 686 of record CAZYRQ010000063.1, on the reverse strand, counting down.
AAGGCGACCATGCGCGCCCCGAGGGCGACATGGCGACCATAGAGAGGTGTCCGTAGTCCCATCATATTCCGCTTTCAGAAAACAGGAGCTAGTTTACTTGAGCAGGGCCAAAAGACAAGCGGTAAGCGCAGACAGGCGGTGAGGGTGAGCGGTGAGCCAGCACGGCTTCTTCTTTTAGCGTTCCTCGCACACCCCGTTCGGCAGCGGCTGCCGGGAAGTTCGCGCTGGCGGCCTGATCGGCGTATGGATGCAGGCTGGTTTTGCGTTGTAGTAGTGTCGGGCGGGCTTGGGAGTGGCTTGCCTATCGCCATTTTATATTTTATTAACAGGGATCAATATGCTGTTAATAAAGTGGCGCTTGAAACACCAATACCCTGCCATCCATAGGATTACAGGAGGAACAGGATGCAGCTCCAATCTTGATAATCCTGTCATCCTATAAACAAGGCCTGCGGAGACCGCCGTCTCCCGAGGCAGGCGGTGCGAACGGGAGGCCGAAACGACAGGGGAGTCATGCTCGTGTGCTACTCGTCGAGGTTGAGCGTGCCGAGATCGCCCGGGGAGTTGAAGACGCCCTCGGTCGTGGGGGCGGTCGATTCGCGCGTGGCCTTGGTGAGCTGGACGACATAGCGCGAAATGCGGTTGTAGAGCGACGGGCTCTCCTTCTTGTCGATCATGGGGATCAT
>CAZYRQ010000062.1:0-8910 GCA_964649455.1 uncultured Lentisphaerales bacterium | reverse complement strand
CGAGGGCGGCTTCGGCTACACCAGCCCGGCGCGCGGCGGACTCAGCAGCGTCGGCACGCTCTGCATGCAATTCCACGGTGCGGCCAACTATGCCGAGGTGCGCAAGACGCTGGAACTGCTCGGCACCTGGCGTCCGGTGTGGGTCGGCAGCCGGCCCGGCGCCGGGCCGCCGGAAAAGAACGGCGTGCCGGGCGTGCCGCCCGGCGGCAGCTCGCAGTATTATTACTACTACGGCACGCAGGCGCTCTTCCAGGAGGGCGGCGAGGCCTGGAAACGCTGGAACAAGATTATGTGGCCGGAGTTCGTCAAGGCGCAGTTCATCAAGGAGAAGGCGATCGCCGACACGCGGGGCGAGCTGCAGGACATCGGCTGGTGGGAGAATGCCGATGCGCACAGCGACCGTCCCGTGATGGACACCTGCCTCGCGGCGCTGCAACTCATGGTCTACTACCGTTACCTGCCCACCTTCAAGGCCTCCGTGATCGCCACACATGATACACCACCGTCCCCTGGCACCGGCGACGTTCCGGTCAGCTCGGATCTCTAGGATGTCTTCGGTTGGACACAGGGGGTGCGCGGGAAACGCATGAAAAGCGGGCGGAACGCGGAAGGGTGGATCGTCCTCGTCCCTTCTTTTTCTCCTCGCCACCCCGTCGCCCATGCAGTATTCTAGCGACACCATGCTGGCGAAAGTCTATTCGGGAGCGGTGTTCGGGGTGGAGGCCTTTCCCGTCGAAATCGAGGTTAACACGGGCGGGGGCGACCTCAATGTCATCATCGTCGGCCTGCCCGACGCCGCCGTGCGCGAGAGCAAGGACCGCGTCTGGACGGCCATGGCCAACTCCGGCTTCCAGCCCCCCGGCGGCCGCACGACGATCAACCTCGCCCCGGCCGACGTCAAGAAGGAGGGGCCGAGCTTCGACCTGCCCATCGCCGTCGCCACGCTGATCTCGAACAACGCCGTGGCGGCGGACGCCGCCGACGGCTACGCGATGGTCGGCGAACTGGCGCTGAGCGGCGAGGTGCGCCGCGTCCGCGGCGTCCTGCCGATCACGCTCGCCATGCGGCGGCAGGGCCTCGCGAACCTGCTGGTGCCCGCCGACAACGCCGAGGAGGCCGCCGTCGTCGAGGGCATCCGGATCTTTCCCGTCCGCAGCCTGCGGCAGGCGGCGGACTTCCTCAACGGCGAGACGCGGATCGACCCGGTCGCGCTCGACCTCGCCGCGCTCCGCGGGCGCCACCGCGAAGCCATCGAGGACTTCGTCGATGTCAAGGGACAGGAGACCGCCAAGCGCGCGATCGAGGTCGCCGTCGGCGGTGGACACAATCTTTTAATGATCGGCCCGCCGGGAACCGGCAAGACGATGCTCGCCCGGCGCGTGGTGTCGATCCTGCCCGACCTCACGCTCGACGAGGCGCTGGCGACCACGCAGATCCACAGCATCGCCGGCATCCTGCAGGCGCACCAGGCGCTGGTCCTGCGGCGGCCCTTCCGCGCCCCGCACCACACGATCTCCGATGCCGGCCTGCTCGGCGGCGGGGTCCATCCGATGCCGGGCGAGGTGAGCCTGGCGCACCACGGGGTGCTCTTCCTCGACGAGCTGCCCGAGTTCCACCGCAACGTGCTCGAGGTGCTGCGGCAGCCCCTCGAGGAGGGACACGTGACGATCTCGCGCGCCGCCGGCAGCGTGACCTTCCCCTCGCGCTTCATGCTCGTGGCGGCCATGAACCCCTGCCCGTGCGGCTACTTCGGCGATCCCAAGCGCACCTGCACCTGCGGGGCGCTCAAGGTGCAGAACTACCGCAACCGCATCTCGGGACCGCTGCTCGACCGCATCGACCTCCACATCCAGGTGCCCGCCGTCCGCTACCAGGACATGAGCGGGCTGGCCGCGGGCGCCGATTCCGCCACGATCCGCGCGCGCGTGCAGGAGGCGCGCGCCGTGCAGCAGGCCCGCTTCCGGGAGCAGGGCGGCCGCGTGACCTGCAACGCCGCCATGGGCGCGCGCGAGGTGCAGCGCCACTGCGTGCTCGACGCGGCGGCGCAGGGACTGCTGAAGATGGCCATGACCGAGATGAACCTCAGCGCCCGCGCCTACGACCGCCTGCTCAAGGTGGCCCGCACGATCGCCGACCTCGACCACAGCGACCGCATCCGCGACCTGCACATCGGCGAGGCCATCCAGTACCGCACGCTGGATCGTGGGCTGTAGGGACTGGGTATTCGGGGCGCCGCAGAAGGGGCGCGGGGAATGCAGGGTGAAGCGGGAGTAAGAGAGGTTCTCGCGCGGGAGTTGCAGCGCGCCCATGGCAACGCCGTTCCGCCTTCCCGTTCACTTTGCATGCACATGGAGGCCGCAGTTCTCCGCGGGTTGACGCAGCAGCCATTCTCAAATTGGACTATATCAAACGATACGGGCACAACGGCGGTGATCTGGGCGGATGGATCCAACAGCCATGGGGCATCGCGTAAGCGCCAGATCCTTCAGGAGCCCGTCGTCATGCAGGATACCCGGCTCGTCGCCGAGTTTGCCATCCGGGATGTGAACTGGCTACCAGGGCAGTTTACCGGGCCCTCCCGGTGGTCCGCCCCCTACGTCGAGGCGGCCAACGAGGATCTGGGCGCCTGGTACTGCTGGAATCCTCTCATGCCCAATCCGGCGCCGGACTTCCAGCCCGGGAACTACTTCGTGCCCGCCTGGGATTTCGGCACGATCCCGCCCGGGCAGTCGGCCACCCGCCAGATCTACTTTGGAATCCCTGCCGGCCTGCCGCCGAGTGACCCACAGTACCCCGCCATCATCGAGTCTTGGCCGAAGCAGACGGATATCCTGCTCAACCGGACCACGTCGCTGAAGGTCAGCACGTGGATCGATGATCCCGCGCGCGACACGGGCTACGCCTATCCCGAGGCGCCCTTGCGCGGCAGCGACGCCTCCGTCTTTTTCAACCGCAGAGAGGAGGAGGAGGAGGAGGAGGAAGGGGAACGCGTCTGGAGCCCAGACGGTTCCAGACCTGTCAACCACGTCCCACCAGCCACTGGCCGGGACGCTGCTGGGACTCCTGTCCGTCAAAGGCGATCTGCCCATTGACGAGCGTGTAGCGGCAGCCCTCGGCATAGTGATGCGGATCCTGAAACGTCGACGTCTCACGCACGGCGGCAGGATCGAGCACCACGATGTCGGCCCAAGCGCCCGCCGCCAGTTGCCCGCGGCCTTCGAGTCCGAAGGCCTGCGCCGGCAGCAGGGTCATACGCCGTATCGCTTCCTCAAGACCGAAGGAGAGGGTGCCGTCGAGCGCCATCCGTAGAAAGCGTACGAAGGTGCCGTAGGCCCGCGGATGCGGAAAGTCCCGCGACAGCGGTCCCGTGGTCGCCCGGATCGAGGCGTCCGATCCCACCATGACCCAGGGTTCGGCGTAGATGCGACACAGATTCTCCTCCGACATGCTGGCGAAGAAGGCGTCCGTGTTCAACTGGTCGGCCGCAAGGAACTTAACGAACGCCTCGGCCGGCGTGCAGCGCCATTCGCGCGCGACGGCGGCCAGCGTAGCGCCGCGGAAACGTGCCAGTTCGGGTGCCGTTGTACCGCCGATGATGATCTGCTCCCAGGTCTCCGGGGTGGCGCCGTCCGTGAGTTCCCGCACGATCCGCGCGGCGCTGCGCGGATCCCGGAGCCGCGCGAGGATGGCGGCATTCCCATCGGCCTGCGCCCAACCCGGCAGACGGCTGTCGAGCGAGGTCGCGCTGACGCAGTAAGGATAGCGGTCGGCGTGCACCGCGCAACCGGCGGCGCGCGCCGCGTTGATCTGGCCCAGCACAGCCTCCAGCTTGCTCCAGTTGGCCTTGCCGGCCGTCTTGAGGTGCGAGATCTGCACCCGGACGCCGCTGGCGCGCGCCACATCAAGCACTTCGGCGACCGCCGCCTCGATCCGGTCGCCCTCGCTGCGCATGTGGGTGGCGTAGATCCCCTTGCGGGCGGCCACCGCCCGTGCCAACGCCGCAATCTCTTCTGTCTCCGAGAAGCGCCCCGGCACGTAGATCAGGCCCGTTGAAAAACCCGAGGCGCCCTCGTCCAGCGCCTGCTCAAGCCGCCGGGTCATCTCGCGGGTCTCGTCGTCCGTCGCCGCGCGGCCCGCATATCCCATGACCCCCGCACGCAGTAGGTTGTGGCCCACGAGTGCCACGACGTTCGGCGCGTGGCCGTTGGTGGCAAGGTGGTGGCGGTAGGCGGCCACGGAACGCCAAGGAAAGTCGTCGGCCGCGGCATCCTCCAGCCCGGCCGCCTGCAGGTGCGCAAACCAGTCGGAGGCATGACGCGCCGCCCCCAGCAGCGGCGCGGCGGAACAGCCGCACTGGCCCACGACTTCCGTCGTCACGCCCTGGCGGATCTTGCTCGGCGCATCGGGCTCGATCAGCAGATAGGCATCGGAATGCGAATGCGCATCGATGAACCCCGGCACAACAAGGCATCCCGCCGCCTCCAGGCGCGTTTCACACGTGGCTGCGGCGGGTATCGTGCCGAGAGCGGCAATCCTTCCGTCACGGATGCCCACGTCCGCCAGGCGGGTGGGCGCACCCGTGCCGTCGACGACTTGTCCGCCCCGCAGCAGCAGGTCGAAGTCCGGGCGTCCGCGCGTCGCCATGGGTGCCGGCTGGGCCGCGGGCGCGGCGGAACCCGCGCCTACGGCGCCGCCCGGCGAAAGCAGCCCGACGACCTGCCGCTGCACCTCGCCGATCTCGTCCAGCTTCAACTGGGGATCGAGCACGATGAACGTGTCGCCGGTCGGGCGGTGCTCGTAGATCCGCAGGATGCCGCCGCCCTCGTGCGGCTTGGCATCCCGCTCCACCAGGATGCGCTTGCGCTCGAGCATGACCGCCAGCACATAGACGACGTTTAGATTGGCAGGATCCTCGAGCGCCACGAGCCGGCGCAGGAGCATCTCCGCCGTCTCGCGGTGCAGGGGCTCGGCCTTGACGCGCGCCTCGCCCGGAGCCGTGAAGACGCCCTGCCAGAGACTGAAGGGCTTCCCGCCATCGGTTCGCCGCTCCCAGCACGGCAGGCAGAGATCGCTGCGGTCATAGCCGTTCTCGGCCTCGAACAACGCCGAGACACACTCCTGCCCATCGGCGAACTGGGTGCTGCAGGCGGCGCAACCGCGCCCTCGCGGGCGGATGTTCCATTCATGAGACATGGCGGCAGTCTATCAGAAGCCACCGGGGCGCGCGAGGATCGCATGCACTCCCGTTGAAGACGTCGGCATCGGTGACGTGCAGTGGCACGCCGTGGCAGGGCGTGCCCTGATGCTTGCTGAAGGTGGGGGTGAAGCAGCAGGGACGGAAGCGGACACCCGGGAGCTGTTGTTCGTTCAGGTTCGCGGCGAGGTGTTCAGCGTCGACAAACGGGGCGCCGATGATCTCGTAGGGACGCGTGATGCCGCGGCCCTCGGAGATATCGGATGCGGCGGGCCATCTCGCCGATCGTCAGCGCATGCCGCGCGGGCAGCCCGTAGTTCCCAACGCCGGAGTGGAAGGCCGGACGGATCACGGTGCCTTCGGCCCGGTGTCCACCGAGCGGGTTCGGGCGATCCAGGACGACAAACAGACGTCACCGGGGTCGAGCAGCGCTCATAGCGGTTGGCCGCCGCCGGTCATGGTTTCGATGAATACGGCTTGCGCCTCGATGAGCGCCTCGTCCGGCCAGCCGGGGAGCCAAGGCCGTCGTAGAGCAGGTCGTGCCAGTCCAGGATCTCTCCGGGCAGACCGGCCTCGGCCAGTTTTCCGCCGAGGATATCGCCGCTGGTGATATGAAGCGGTCTTCTGGCGTTCTTGCCGCTGTTTTTCCGATTTACTGCAGCATGATCACCGTGGCGAAGCTCCCGCATTCATAGCATCCGATATCAACCGTGCCGACTTTGCGCTTGTGGCCGGCGAGATCCGTCGCCCCGGTCATCCATTCCTGGTAGACTCCCTTGTCCCTGCAGACACTGTTCCGCAGCAGGCGGTAGTCGCCGTCCGCAAGAGCCACGAACAGCGGTTGGTCGGCATCCGCTTCCACGCAGGCGCTGCCAAACGCGATGGAAGGGAATCGCGTCGGCACGCAGTTGTTGGCGGCAGTCACGTAGTCGGCACTATAACCCGCATACTCTGCCGCCGTGGCGCCCTGGTCGCAGGTGTTGCCGTAAACGATGTTGTTTCTAACCGTGACCGCCTTCGAAAATGCAAAATAGAGTCCGCCTGCGACATCGGCCGCCAAGGCCTTGTAAGCCTGGTTTGCGACGAGGGTGCAGTTTTCCAGGATGGCGCCCGCCGCCGCCTGCACGCCCGCCCGCGCACAGTTCTTGTGTGCCTGGCGATTCTGGGCGACAAGCGTGTTGCGGACTGTGGTGTCCGTCACATAAAGTGCGTCCTGAGAGCCGCTGCTGGACGACCCGCCGATACGATTCGACACAATCGTGCAGCGATCCATCAATCCGCCTTCAAGATAAGCCGCGACGCCAGTGAGCGTGGAATGATAGCCATAACAGTTGGTGATCGAAGTACCCGCGATGACCGCGTCCGAACCGGTCTGGTAGTACCCGCAGCCAAACCCCGAGCCGCCGCCACTGCAGTTAGCAATCAGAGAATCGTAAAGCTTGCCGTGGTAGTTTGCCACAGTGCCTCCGCGGTTTGACCCGTTCTGCGTGGTCCCATCCGTGAAAACACAATTCGAGGCCGTTCCGTAGCTGATGGAGGCCAGCGCGCCGATCTGCAGCGTGAGTTCCGTGCTGTATTTTCCACCCGAAAAGGCGAAGCCCGCCACCGATGCGCCGGCATTCTCGATCTTCACCAGGCGGGAGTCCGTCGAACCCGCGTAGGTGAACCGGGTGACGGCAGGGCCGTCGACACTCCGCATCGTGATCGCCTTGTCGAGGACGATCTCGCGTGTAACTGAATAGTCGCCATTGCTGACGACGAGCACCGTGCCGTCCCCGCAATAGTCGAGTGCAGCGAAGATGTCGTCCGTGGCCGCCTCGGGGGTGTCGTACGGGGCGGTACTCGATCCGTCCTTGGCGACGTAAACAACATCCCGCGGTTCATATCCGGGTAGCACGACCGCTGCCGCGCCGTCATACGGGGCATAGCCGAGATCCGCGGGGTCGCCGTTCTCGTCCGTTCCGGCACCGCGGCAAGGCGAATTCTCCGCGAGCCGGTAATCGCCGTTTGCCGGGTCGACGAAGACCGGATCGGCCATCTTCGCTCGGTAGCCGATGGCAACATGGGCGCATAATCCGGTCACCGACATGATGCCGTCGTCCGCCACATGGTCGAGGTCTGTTGACCCCGCTGCATTGGCGAATGTCGCATAGTTGTCCCACACGATGCAGTTCTCGACGATGCAGTTCTTCGGCTCGCTGGCCGCCCTCGAAATCCCACCACCAAACCTGGCCTGATTTCCCGCGACCGTGCAGTGGCGGAGAATCGTCGGCCGGGCTGTGGCCTGCCCTCCATTGTCCAGATAAACCCCGCCGCCGGAACTGGCGTGGTTCCCCGCAATCAGGCAGTAGTCCATTGTCGTTTCCTTGAGATATACCCCGCCGTAGTTGCCCGTGGCCCCGGCCAGCAGACTCGCGTAGTTCCCGGTAATGATGCAATGGCGCAGGCGACCGCCGGACGAATAAACGCCTCCGCCCCAGATGCCGGCGGCGGTCGGGCTGGTGCACTGGTTGCCGCAAATCTCGCTATAGGCAGTCTCCGCGTCCGCCCCGCTCTGGTACAGGCCCAAGCCGCTGCCGGCTCCGCCGCGCAAATTACCGAAAATCCTGCAGTGCGTCACCCGTCCGTTGTTGTTGAGCACGCCACCACCGGCACCATTCAGCATCAGGGTGTTCCGGGTCACCCAGCAATTGGTCAGCATGCCGCCACCGGCAAGCCAGACGCCGCCAGGTTCGGTCTTGACCGAGGAATATCCATTGCTAACCGTCAGTCCGGCGACCACCGCGCCGGCGTTCGTCACCTTAATGACGCAGAACTTCGACGCACTGCCGCCGCCGATGATCGACGTGTCCGAAGGCGTGCCGCTGTTGCTGCGCAGGGTGATCGGGCCGTCAATGGTCAGCGTCGCCGTCTGCGGGTATGCGCCAGGCATGACGACGACCTCGCCGCCGCCGGAACCCAGGCTGGAAAGGGCATCGGCAATGGTGTTGGTGCTGGCGGCGCCATCGGGTATGTCCGCCGCGCCCGTCGGGACATAGAGGGTTGTAGCTTGTAGCGTTCCGGCCAAGAACGCAAATAGAACGGATGATGCTATCTTCATAAGGAACCGCCTGTTTTCAATTTGGCAGCATACCATCATAGCAGGAGATATCAACCAGCAATTCTCAATTTGGCGTCCTCCTCCGGTCCTCCGGTCGGGACGGAGCCCGACCCTCCAGTTCCACGGCATTACCTTTGTTTTCAATGATGGAGGGACGACCTTTGTGTCGTCCGGCGTCTGAAAAGAGGCCAAATTGAGAAATGCTGCCTGCAGTGTCGCTGGCGATCATGTCGCGCTCGCCAGAAGGCGGGGTGATGAGAGTAAGCGGATGGTGTGCGTGCCGAGTAAAAGAGGGAGAAAAAGAAGGAGTAAGGCTCTTGCAAAACCCCTCGTGGCATGGGCGTCCCGCCCATGGGACACGGGCAAGATGCCCGTGCCACGCCTGCAAGCAAGGGTTTTGCAAGAGCCTCTTTGGAATGACCGAACCGGCGGCTGCAGGCCGCCAGTGGCGGAACTGAAGTGCTTACCACAATACCCTGGCGGTGGCGGGGGGCAGGGGGTGGCCCTCGAAGGTCAGCTCCGTATCGCCGATGTTGACGACCACGCGGTAGTCGCGGCCGTTAGCCGTGGTGGTTGCAGGCGTAGTTCTCGAAGAAATTGGCGCCGACATGCCAGT
>CAZYRQ010000061.1:0-9054 GCA_964649455.1 uncultured Lentisphaerales bacterium | reverse complement strand
CAGCAACGGCACCGTGTCGCTCGGCATCTACCTCGCGTCGCGCATGCTCTGGGATCTGGACGAGGCCGGCCGGCTCGATGCCGTCTACCAGGACTTTCTGGACAAGGCCTTCGGCGCGGCGGCCGCACCGGTCGACCGCTACTTCCGCCTGGTCTACAAGTTCGAGGGCGATCCGCCGCGCCTGCCGTTGACGGGCGACACCCTGGGGCGGATGTACCGGGCACTGCAGGAGGCCTGGCCACTGGCGGAAAGCGATGCTGTCCGGCGCCGTCTGCAGGATTTGATCCTCTACACCCGCTATACCGAGCTGCATCTGGCGTCGGGCAACGCGCCCGAGGCGCGGCGGGCCGAGGCCTTCGGCGATGTCATGCGCCACGCCTGGCGCATGCGGGAGACGATGATGGTCAATGTCTATGGACTCTTCACCTATCCGCCACGGGGGTATCCGGAGGATCAGGTGCACTGGCGCGTGCCGTCGGGCAAGAATCCCTGGAAAGTCGGCGAACCCCATACGGATGCGGAGATCGCCGCGATGCTGGCGGCGGGCGTCGCCGGCAATCCGGTTGGCACCTACGTCACGCGGGCGTTCAGCGAGGATCTCGTGCCGGCGGCGGAGGCGCTGGGTCTCGGCGACAAGCCGCTCGGCAGCTATGGATTCGGCCTGCCGCCCGGCGGACGCCAGGAGTTCTTCGCCTGGGTGGACCAGGCGCCGGGGGAAATCAAGCTGCGTGTGACGGGCGGGTTCATCTGGCCCAAGCGGGCGGGCAACGTGGCGATCACCCTCTATTCCGACCAGGCCGTCAGCGACGCCGCCGATTTCGTGGTGACGACTGACACCAGTGTTCCGCCCGACCAGCAGGAACGCCTGGTCGTGCTGAAGACGCCGCACACGGGGCTGCACCGCATCGAAGTGGACGGCGGTCCCGCCGCGACGAGCGTGCTGCCCGGCGTCTCGAACATGGCCTTCACCGTCCAGGCCGGGCCGACGACGTGCTTCAACCGGCGGCACATGTGGGAAGGCTGGTTCTATGTGCCGAAGGGGACGCGGCAGCTCTCCTTCCACGTCTCCCATCCCGCGTCGGGCGATCTTTTCGACGGCGACGGGCGGCGGGTATTCACGTTTCGCCAGCCAGCGGCGGCCGATGACGCCACCCCTGCCGAGTTCAAGTCGGCCGGATTCCATTCCGTGGACGTCCCGGAAGGGCAGGACGGCCGCCTTTGGCTGCTAAGCCACACGCGCGCTGCCTGGCTCTTTCTGAACATACCACCCTACCTGGCGCGCCGGCCGACCGAACTGCTGCTGCCGCGCGAGGTGGTCGAGGCCGACCAGGCCGCCTTGAAGGCCGCAGCGGGCGCTGCCGCCGAGACCGCGCCTTAGGCCGCAACGGAGGACGCTTCAGGTGAGGTCGAGTAATCAGCCGTCCGCGTACAGCATGTCCGGCTCCGTGCCACCCGCCGTTAAGGACATCGCGATCCAGGTATGCTGGAGGGCGGCGGTGGCAACGGTGCTGATGCTGGCGGCGGGCCCCGCTCGCGCGAGCCGTCTGGAGATCACCAACGTGAAGCTGCGTGCCCAGGACCGGCAGACCGCCTGTGTGCAGCTTGACGTGCGATGGGAAAACGGATGGCGCCTCGCGGAAGGGAAGGACGCGCTATTCCGTCACGATGCGGCCTGGATTTTCTTCAAGGTGCTGCCGGAGGGGGAGTCCGAGTGGAGGCATCTTGTTTTGGAGGGTGCAGGGATCAATCCGGCGGGCCATGGCCCCGGTTCCGGAACAGCCGTTGAAATCGTGATCCCGGAAGACCGGGTCGGGATGTTCGTGCGGCGTGTCGCCGACGGCGCGGGCAGGACTTCCGCGGAGGGCATCACGGTGAACTGCGGGCGCGCCGTGAATGGCTTGCAGCAAATGGAGTCGGCGCGCATCCGGGCCTTCGGCATCGAGATGGCGCATGTGGCGCGGGGCGGCTTCATGGTCGGCTCCGGCGGAACGGGCGACGGCGAACTGCGCGACGGCGGCGGCAACCGCCCCTTCGCGATAACCCATGACGGCCCGATCGAGTGCGGCGACGCGGCCGGACAGCTATGGGGGCCGGCGCAAACGGGCCGCAACAGCATGGGCGGATCGGGGACGCTTCCGCGCGCCTTTCCCAACGGTTACAACGCCTTTTATTGCATGAAATACCAGGTCACGCAAGGCCATTATGCCGCTTTTCTCAACACGTTGACGCGTGCCCAGCAGGCTGCGCGCTGCACGGCGACAAATTCCGGCGGCTACATGTCGGCGGCCAGAGGCGGCAGCCAGACCCCCCAGCACCGCAACACGGTGCATGTGGCCGCCGATCCCGGGGCACCCCTGCCTCTGGTCTTTGCCACCGCGACGCCGGACTACCCGTGCAACTGGCTCTCCTGGGTCGATGTGGCGGCCTTCACGGACTGGGCGGGGTTGCGCCCGATGACGGAGCTGGAATACGAGAAGGCCTGCCGCGGTCTGCTGAAGCCGGTGTCTGACGAGTACGCCTGGGGCGGCACGGAACTGAATGTCCAGACGGGGCACGTGGGAATTGTCGGCAGCGGCGGAGAAACGGCGCTGCCCCCCGCAGCCAACTGCAGTAGTGACGAGCGGCTTGACGGTCCGGCGCGGATCGGCATTTACGAGCGCGACGGCGCGCCGCGGACGGCAACGGGCGCATCGTTCTGGGGCGTCATGGATCTGAGCGGCAACATCTGGGAACGGGCCGTGACCATCGGGCATGAGACGGGCCGCGCCTTCACTGGATTGCACGGCGACGGCACACTGACCGTGTCGGGCGATGCGGACGTGCCGTTCTGGCCGGCGGCCCGCGGGGCGGGCGCCGGATTCCGTGGCGGCAATTGGTTCGACGTGCGCGCCCGCGCGCGCGTGTCGGACCGCTTCTGGGCCGCGATCCCCAGCATCGACCGCAAGAAGAGCCATGGCGGGCGCGCCGTGCGCACGGCGCCGGGCGCGCCGTGATCAACCGGCGGAATATACCGTCCAGGCCGGGTCGACGAAGTGCTTCAACCGGAGGCAACCGAGAGCATAGATAGCCACGCAAAAATGAGCTATAATCATGGCGTGTTGCCCGCCTGTGCCGGGCCGGTCTGCCGGCAAGCAGGCAAGGCAGACAGGCCGCGCCGCAGACGATGGACGCAGGTTGGGAATTCAGGTGCGCCCGCAGTGGGCGGTCGGTTTGACAGTGCGGAAAAGTACGGCATGAAGATCAGACAAGCGCTGAAAGACGCCGGGCGGGTGCGATTTGCGGTATGGGCGATGATGATCGCCGCGGCGGTGAACGCCGGCGGTGGCTCGTTCGACTTCGTCATGGAGACGAGCCCCGGCCACACCCATGTTGGGTTCCGGGTCTACGACGCCGTCAATATCGGCGTCTCCTGGGATGGCGGCGCCAGATGGGAGGCGCCGGTCAACGGGAAAGATGTCCTGCTCTCCACCAACTACCCCGGCGCGGGCTTGCAGACCATCTGCGTCACCGGCAAGGCCTCCCGCATCGCCTTTTACGGTACCGGCAACACCCCGGAGTTGCTGCGCGACATCACCAGCCGCCTGAGCGACGGCGTGACGGGGATCACCTCGGCCAAGGACATGTTCCAAACCTGCACCAACATTACGGCCTTCACGCAGGCCGACTGGTTCGACACGGCCAGCGGCGGTGTCACCGACACGCGCGGCATGTTTTACCAAGCCAGCCGGTTCAATCAGGATGTGGGCTCCTGGGACATGTCCAACGTGACGCTGATGGGCGGGCTGGACATCTCTAACAGAGGAATGTTCCGCGAGGCCACGGCCTTCAACAACGGCGGCAGCCCGAGCATCAATGGCTGGGATGTCTCCAAGGTGACCGATCTGCGCGCCGTGTTCCACACGGCTAGATGCTTCAACCAGCCGATCGGGGACTGGGATGTGGGCAATGTGCAGCAGCTGTCCTACATGTTCCGCGACGCCGTCAACTTCAACCAGGATATCTCGCGATGGAACACCACCAAAAACACGACGCTGGAGGGAACCTTTTGGGGTGCCAGCAACTTCAATCAGGATATCTCTACCAAGCGCATCAATGCCGGCACCCCCGAGGAGTATCTCGCCTGGGACACGGGCAATGTGACCATCATGCATTCGATGTTCTGGGGGGCCGTGAAATTCAATCAGCCCATCGGGAACTGGAATGTCGCCAAGGTGACGACCATGGGAGGAGGAACGGCATCGGTAAACGGCATGTTCCGCGATGCCGCCGCTTTCAACCAGGATCTGTCGGGATGGGATGTATCAAAAGTGGCCAACATGCAGCAGTTGTTCAGAAGCGCAACCGCCTTCGACCAGGACTTGTCATCTTGGACAGTAACCAATGTGGCGAACTTCGGCAATTTCCTGATGGTCTCGGGACTGAGCGGCACCAACTACTCCAAGCTGCTGGCGGGCTGGTCGCGGCTGCCACTCAAGGATGGGCTCGCCTTCCACGGCGGCAGCGGCAAGTACAATCTGGAGGGTGCCGGGGGCAAGGTGGCGATCATCCGCAACCACAACTGGACGATTACTGACGGCGGTCTCGAGGCGCTGCCGGAATACGGGGTGGCCAGTCCCCTGGCGCTGCAGGGGTGCGCGATGCACCCCGACAAGCATTACCTGCTGGCAGGCGACCTCGACCTCTCCGGGCTGGTCGCCTGGAACGGGAGCGCGGGCCTCTGGCCGATCGGAACGGCGGCGGCGCCGTTCATCGGGGTGTTTGACGGTCAGGGCCACGTGCTCTCCGGGCTGGCGATCAGCCGCCCAGGTCTGGACGGGGCCGGGCTCTTCGGGTACCTGGCGGGGACCGTCAGGCGGCTGGGGGTGACGGGAAGTGTCGCGGGTGGCGAGCATGTCGGCGGGCTCTTCGGCAAGCTGGTATCCGGCGGGGTGGTCGAGGATGCCTACGCGCGCGTGGCGGTGACGGCCGACGCCGCCGACCGCCACCGCGGCGGACTGGGCGGGCGCAACGAGCAGGGGGTCGTCCGACGGGCCTACGCCACCGGTGCCGTCCTGCCGGCGGGCGGCAGCAACGGCGGCGGGCTGGTCGGAAGCATCGACGGCGGCGGCGCCTTCGAGGACACCGCCAACTTCTGGGACATGGCGTCCTCCGGCTGGAGCACCAGCGCCATGATGGGGGCGGGGCGGACGACGGCACAGATGCACAACATCGGAAACTACGCGGGCTGGAGCATCAAGAACTCGTACGAGCGACTTAACGACGGCTATCCCTTCCTGACGCCCGACGCGGCGCCCGGCGAGCCGCTCTGGCTACTTTTCACCTCCGGCGGCTCGACGCTGCTCGTGCGTTGAAGCATTATATTTGCACATGATAAGGATATGAGCGTGCAAACAGAACAAAAATTACTCTTTTCCATCGTTTTGGGGCTGGCCGCGGCAGCAGTGCTGATGTTGCCTACGGGTTTGCGGGCGGCGGAGGTGCAGAGGGTGGTTGAAGGTGCCCGCACGCCCTTTTTCGCGGTGATCGAGGCCGAGAGCATGTCGCTCTCAGGCGACTGGCGGGTCGCGCAGGACAAGGAGGGACATTGCCCGGCTTATCCCCAGTTCTGGAGCGGCAACCGCCTGCGCGGCGGGGCCGGGCCCGAACCGGCCGAGGCTTCGCAAGAGATCGAGATTCCGGCGGACGGCACCTACGCCTTATGGGTGCGGTATGAAAGCCCCTACGGGTTCGATGTTCTGTTCGACATCGCCATCCATCAGGACAAGGAGGGCAAAGGAGGGCAGCGGGTCTATGCCGGAACGTTCGGCGACCGCAACGATCTGAAGTCCTTCTATGGCAACTGGCGCGTGCAGGAGGCCTGGGCGTACCACAACGCCGATTTTGTCTGCCAGAAGGATGTCGCCGAGCTGCGCAAGGGAAAGGCGCGCATAGTCCTCTCCAAGGGCTATCCCGGCAAGGCGGGCGCGGTGCGGATGATCGACCTGATCGCCATCACCGACGATCTGGAGCGCGAGCAGGGACATCGCAGCCGGCCCAAGCCGTGGGATCCGACCACTCTGGTCGACTACTGCAAGCGTCCCATCTACCTTCGGGTTCAGGTCGGCGAGGCTCCGGCGCGGGCGGGGATGATCTACGGCCTGTTTTCCGCCCCGTACGGGATCGGCTTCACCGTGGCGGTGCCCTTCGCCGCCGACTCCGTGCTGACTCCCCACCCGGCATCCTCACGGGCGCCGTTCAGACTGCCGAAGGGTGTGGAGCACGAGGCGCTGCCGGCCGGTTTCGATAGCGGCTGGAGGCGGTTTGATCTCAGCACGCTCGGCACGGCGGACATCCGTCTCCATACCGACGCGCCGCTGGTCCTCTCGTTTGCGCGGGAGCCGGACGGCAGGGACGCCGTCTCGTTCGAGGTCAAGCCGGACGATGCGGAGGGCGTCAACCGCTTTATCGTCGCGACGGGCTTCAAGCTCATCGAGGAGCCGATGATGGGAGACGACTGGGCGCTGCGGCACAGCGAAATCAGCCGGAGGCGTCTCGAAGCGGTGAAATCCTTCAAGGTGCCGGGCAAACCGCCCGTCAACTACCGGGTTCAGGTTTCGGGGGGGGCGGACAATCTGGGATCTTGCGGCGAGGCCATCAAGGAGACGATCGGGCGCAACACGGCGGGCTACGAGCCGGAGGTGTACCGTGCCGACGCCGCCGGCGCGAAGCGGATCAACCGCGCGGCGGGCGGCTACTATTTTGCGCTGCACAACAGCCTGCTCAACCGCTCCTGCTACGAGGGCGACTATTCGCGCTACGAGACTGCGCTGAACAAGCTCAAGGAGAAGGCCGCGGCGGATGGGCTGGGCGAGCTTCCGTGGCTGGTCAAGCTAATCGAGGAGGCGGGGCCGCCGGCGCTGGCGACCATGCGCGACTGGCCGGTCATCGCCGACCGTTTCCGCGCCTGGCTCAAGGAACGCAATGTGGAGCCCGCCGGCATGCTGGGTGCCGCCGAGCTGGCCGCCGCGCTGAAGGCGGGGGAGACCGGCGCGGCGGTCCTCTGGCCGCGCGTGCTCCTGAGCGACGGTTCGATCCAGGCCGCCGCCGAGAATCCCGAGCGGTTCTACCTGAGCAAGATTTTCGCCGGCGAGCTGTTCATCGACAACCTGGCGCAGGGAGTGAAGCTCATCGAGAAAATCCTCCCCAAGGGCTCGGCCGGCGATCTGGGCTGCGCCTGGACGCAGGACGGCCACGGGCTGCGCCTTAACTGGTACGACGAAATGATGCTGTTCCGGCGTCGCGGGGCGACCGCCTTCGGCACCGAGAACACCTGGGGGCTGTGCGGTCTGGCGCACTACATAGGCCCACAGACGGAATCGTACCAGGGGGCGCTGGCACGCGCCTGCGCCAAATACCATCCCGATACGCGGCTCGACTCGACCACCGCCGTTTTCGGCTGGCACCTTTACGGCTACCCGGCGGAATACACCGAGATGGTCGCCTACGCCCTCGCCGCCAACGGCGCCCGGGGCCTGTGCTTCGCGACTTGCGGCGACTGGGCGACCGACGACCTGCACCGCGCCTGGAAGCGCGCCGCCTACGCGATCGGGGGAGTGGAGGAGCAGCTCTTCCCCGCCCGGAATGTCCCGGCGCGGGTGGCGCTCGGCTGGTCCGAGACCACGACCATCTGGGACCAGGCCGTGCCGACCGATACCGGCTTCAACCGCCCTGGCAACGTGATGTCGCAGCTCGAGCGGCATTACGTCTATCTGATGCTGCGCCACATGCAGCTGCCCATCGATCTCCTCTCCGACGCCGATATCGAGGTGGGGCGCCTCAAGGACTACGATGTCTACTGGATGGTTGGCGACCACACAACGCGGCGCGCGGCGGATCAGATCCGGCAATGGGTCGAGGGCGGCGGCGTCCTGGTTTCGGGCGCCGGCGGCGGCCTGCTCGACGAGTTCAACCGTCCCCTCGACACTCTGACGGAGGTCTACGGCATCAAGGGCCAGCGGCAACATGCCGCCGCGCAGGGGGCGGAATACATTCCGGGACAGATTTACGGCGATACCGCCGGCGACAACCGCCTCGAGAAGCTCCACCAGGCGCTGCGCGCCAAGCTCGAACTGATCCACGCCCATCCCGCCGACTGGATCACGTTGGACGGTTTCGGCGGCGACCCGCTGCCGGTGCTTGGCCATCGGCAGCGTTTCACCCTGGCCGGAGGCGGCGCGGCCGGCACCCTCCGGGACGGCAGCACGGCGGTGGTGACCAATGCTTTCGGCAAGGGGCGGGCGGTGATCGCCGGGTTCCTCCCCGGAACCAGCTACTTCTACCAGGCCTTTCCGAAGGAACCGTACGGCCGCGGCGGCGAGGATCTCAGCATCAACCTCTATCCTCAGTGCCGTCCTCTGGTCCGCGAGGCGATGACGCACCTGCTGCGGGCGGCCTGGCCCGCGATGGTGGTGCCGGCGCGCGCGTCGCATCCGCTTGTCGAGACCAGCCTGCTGCACAATGGGGGGCGTTACTACATTGCCCTCGTCAACTTCAGCGGCGAGCCCATCGATGCCCTGCAGGTCACGGTGGACAAGGCGTCGTGCGGAAAGCCGTCCGGCGCACGCGCGGCCTACAGCAAACTGGGAAGCGACAATCAGGGCGACACCCTGGTGCTGACCCTGCCCCTCGACAAGTTCGAGTGGATCGCCCTGGAGCCTTAGACATATTTGACGGGGAAAATAATCATGAAACACGCAACGTGGCTGGTAGGTTTGGTGTTGCTGGCGGCGGTGCTGCCGGTGTGGGGCGTCGAGCCCTTCTATGCGATCCTCGAGGCCGAGGCGATGGCCATCGGGAAGGGTTGGCAGGTCATTAAGGGACGCGAAGGCTACTGTCCCGGCTATCCGAACACCTGGAGCGGCAACCGGTTGCGGGCGGACGCCGGCGATGAACCGGCTGCCGCGACGCAATCCCTCACGGTGCCCTCCGACGGGCGTTATGCGCTGTGGGTGCGGTTCGAAAGTCCCTACGGGTTTGACACCCGTTTCGACATCGAGGTGCAGCAGCAGGGCAAAC
>CAZYRQ010000060.1:0-9088 GCA_964649455.1 uncultured Lentisphaerales bacterium | reverse complement strand
GAATGGGGTTGACGCCTTCGCCCTCGCCTCGTACAATGAGACCCAACCACGGGATGCCGGATTGCTTCCGGCATTGCCTATGGGATGCTAGTGATCCAGAATCCAGAATCCAGAATCCAAGAAGTTGCACAGCAACGATTTGCGTGCTTTCCCACCCGCCCCGGATTTTGCTTCAATTGCGTGGACACGAACCGCGGCGCATTTGTTAGCGAAAGGTGTCGAAATTCTTCTGAATTCTGTATTCTGGCTCCTGAATTCTGGGTGCGCATCCACTATTGTGGATCGCACCCGTGGCCTACCGACCGTTCAGATCATTGTTGACCTCGTGCGGCACAGGTTCTATTCTGGCCAATGGAAAGCAAGGAGTGACTCATGGCGTCAAGGGAAATCGAGTGGTTGAAACGCGAACTTGTCGCCTGGGAACGCGACGGAGTCGTAGATGCGGCGACCGTGGCGCGGCTGCGGACGCGCTATGCGCTGGCGGCGGCGCACGAGGCGCCCTGGGGACGGGTGATCTTCGGTTCGCTGGGCGCGCTATTAGTGGGGCTCGGCATCATCGCCCTCCTAGCCGCCAACTGGGGCGACCTCGGACGGCCTACGCGCACCGTCATCGCCTTCGCGCCGCTGGGCGCATGTGCCATCCTCTATGTAGCGGGCTACCTGCGCGGCTGGTACGCGCGGGCCTTTCTGGAACCGTTGGGGCTCTTCTGGGGACTGGCCATCGGCGCGGGCATCGCGTTGATCGGACAGACCTACCATCTGCCGCCAGACGCCGAGTCCTTCACGCTGGTCTGGACCCTGCTGCTGATTCCGGTGTGCTATGCGACCAGGGCGCTTGCCCCGGTCGCGGGTTATTTCGCCGGCCTGCTGACCTGGGTGTCGATGTCGCAACTGTCCGGCGGGGTGGGACTCTGGTACTGGCCGCTGGCGTCGATCATCGCGCCCCTGCTCATCAGCGTGCGGCGCGAACCGGAGGCGGAGGGGCGCTCGACGTGGATGCTGTGGGCTGCGGCCCTCAGTTGCACGGCGGCGCTGGGCATCACGCTGGAAAAGAGCATGCCGGGCATCTGGATGATCGCCTACACGGGTGCCTTCGCCGCGCTGCTGCTGGGCGGCGAGGTGCGCGGCGGCGATGAGCGCGGCTGGTGGCGCAACCCGCTGCGAACGCTCGGCGGCGGCGGCCTGGCCGTGGTGCTCTTCCTGCTGATCTTCCAGTGGCCGTGGGATGAGGTCGGATGGTCCCACTGGCGCGAGGATGTTTTTCATCACCGCTGGGCGACCGGCTTTGATTTCAGCCTGAGCATCGCCCTGCCGGTGGCGGCCGCCTTCCTGCTGGTGCTGGCCTTCCGGCGCGCGCCGCGGCGCGCCTGGCACGGCGTGCCGCTGCCGCCGGCCTGGGCCTTGTGGGGTGCCGCGCCCTTTGTGACGGCTATTGCCTATGCCATGGCCGCCTACGGCGCGAGCGACCAGAGTCCGGCGCTACTGATGACATTCTATCTGGCGGGTCTGGGCCTAGCCACCTTGGGCGATGGACTGGTCGAGCGCCGCCCCGGCCTGATCAACATGGGCGTGCTGGTGTTTCTGGCCGTGGCGCTCGGCAGGTTCTTCAGCAGCGAAGCCAGTTTCACAGCCAAAGGCGTGGTGTTCATCGTGTGCGGCGGCGTGTTTCTGGCGACCAACCTGGTGGTGTCGCGCCGCATGAAGCAGAAGGGAGGCGCGGTATGAACCGGCGTTGGTTGCCAATGATCGCGCTCGTCGGACTGGTGGCGCAGTTCGGCGCCATGGGGTACATGATTGCCAGGCGCGAACTGGCGTTGCGCAACGGCGTGGTCTGCCGCTTTCGCACGGCGCCGGTCGATCCCTACGACGCCTTTCGCGGCCGCTATGTGGCGCTGAACATCGCGGGGGCGGGCAGTTTGATCTGTAATCGCGAGTATGCACGCGGACAGCGCATCTACGCGGTCGTCGGCGAGGGGACCAACGGCTTCAGCGAGATCATGCGCCTGACGCCGCGTCCCGAGGCGGACGCGATCTGCATCCAGACGCGCGTCTCGTACTGCCAGAAGGATTATCGTCAACTTCCTGCCGGAACCAACGATGCCGCCCGGACGTGGCATGAAAAGCAAGTGCCGACGGGCCAATACCGTGTGCACTTTTCGCTGCCGTTTGAACGCTTCTACATGGACGAGAAGCTGGCGCCGGAGGCGGAGATGGCCTACGCGCGCGGCAGGCAGGAGGGTGTGCTCGTGGTGCGCGTCTGGCGCGGACTGGGCGTGATCGAGGATCTCGAACTCGGCGGTCGGCCGATCCGGGATGTGGCGCGCGAGCGGCAGCGTCTTGATCCCGACCCGCCTATTCCTTGACTGCGCGCGCTCATCCTCCCCGGTCGGGACAGAGCCCGACCCTCCAGATCCTCCAAATTTTCCTGCCGCGTGCGGCGGTAAGCGCGGGATCTATAGGATCGCCCAGCCAGCGGTGAACGATACGATGCGTCCTTCTACTTTCTGACGACGGTCTGTCCTACTCGCCGCCTTTGCCCGGCGCCGTCAGGCCGCGCCGCAGCACGGGCAGGATCTCGCGCATTAAAGTGGCATCGAGGTCGAAGAGCGCGAAGCCGGCCGCGCCACGCGCCCGCAGGAGGTTGACCTGGTCGATCACGCCGGCCGCGTCGAGGCGGCTCTCGGAGGCGGTGACCCCTATGCCGCCCACCAGCTTGGCCGCCTGCCGGGGCGTACGGGTCTGCTGGGTGACCAGCGCACGGAAATCCTCGCGCTGCTCGGTGTAGTTCATCGGCAGCACGTAGTCGAGATAGCCCTGTTCGATCCAGCCCTCCCAGTCCTGGCCGACCGACTCCACGCAAGTGGGATACTTGCCCAGCACGGCGGCCGTGAGCCACACGCCGGGCGCGACCCGCCGCTGCAGGCGGCGGATCTCCGCGACCAGGGTCGTAGTCTGCGCGCCGCGCCAGCGAACCAGCTCGTTGAAGAGCGGTTGGCGCCGGGCCGCCTCCGGCCAATCGGCGACCTTCTGGCCGCGCGACGCCTCGAACCGCCGCCGCACGCCCTCGCCCAGGGAGCCGTAGTAGTTGGGATAGCGCACGAAATCGAGATGGATGCCATCGACACGGTAGCGCGCCAGAATCTCGTCGGCCGCCTGGACCAGCATGGCGCGTACCTCGGGCACGGCGGGATCGAGCCACGGCGCCTCGGTTCCGTCCGTGGCCTGCAGCAGCCAGCCGCGCTGGGAGAACACCTGCATCCGGTGCGGCGTCGCGTGCGTGGTGCTGAAGGCGATCATCCAGGCATGCACGCGCAGGCCGAGCGGCCGCGCGGCCGCCAGGCAGGCGGCCAGCTGGTCGCCCTGCGATTCGTAGACCGGCGAACGCGGCAGCGCGTCGAGACGGCAATGGGCGAAGCCCGGCGCGGCCACGTTGACCAGGAGATCCGAGATGCCGGCCTCCTTGAGCGCGCGGCAGGTGCGCGGCCAGTCGCCCGGATAGAGTCCCTGGCCCGAATGATCCCAGACGGCCCGGATTTCGCCGGCCCGCGGCGCCTGCATCATCCCGTAGGCCTCCATCATCCGGCCGCCCGTCTCGTCGGCCACCAGCCAGGCCTCGGCGCCGCGTCCCGCGTCCAGCAGGCGCCGCGCCTCGCGGCCGCTGCCATACGCCTGCTCGACGGCCGCGAGGGCGGCCTCGCGCCGCTTGCCGCCGGGCAGGGCGCGGGCCTGATGCCGCGCCTCCTCCTGCCCCGTCCAGGGCGCGCCGGCCAGGATCCGCTTCAGCCGCGCGGCGGCGGCCTCGCGCCAGAGCGCGGGATGCCGGTCGGCGGCCAGCGCAACCAGCAGGCGACCCTTGTCGGCCGCGTCGCCGTCGGCAGTCAGGATGTGGGTCATCCAGAATCCCGCCGCGCTCTGGAGCCAGGCCACCTGACCGCTCGGCCGGCCCTGGCGGTCGGTCCACCAGGCCAGCACCGTCGAACGCCCCGCGAGCGCAGCCGCCGGGAGAATGTTGGGCGACGACTGCGCGATCTGCGGCGGGGTGTTGACCGGTCGCTCCTGCCCGAAGACCATGGCGGCGAACTGGCCTGGCTCGGCCTTGAGATAGGCGCCCAACCGGATCCCCATGAGCTCGGCCAGATCCGGGGAGGCGGAGTAGCAGACGATCAGCGTGCCGCCCCGGGCCACGAAGGCTCTGAGCTCGCGCAACTGGTCGGGTTGCGGCTGGGCGCAGTGGATGAGCATCGCCACCTGGCGTCCGCGCAGATCGGCGGCCAGTTTCTCGTCGCTGCGGAGGTCGGCCTCCAACCCACCCTCGCGGAACCAGCGCACGGCGTGGCGCGAGAGCGAGAGCGCGAAGCGGCGGTCGCTCTCGCCGGCCAGTGAATTCCGGCCGTGTATGACGACCACGGGGGCGGCCTTCCGGGTGGCGGCCTTCCGGGCGGCGGCCGCCGCCGGGGCGGCGCGCAGTCCGCCGGCGGCAACTCCGGCAAGCAGGATCGCCAGCAGGATATGGTTACAGTGACTGAACAAGCACATGGTCTCCGGTTCGCCTTCTCCGCACCCGTTCAACGCAGGTCGACACACATGAGGCGTGTGCTGTCGCGGAGCAGCAGACAGCCGTCCACCAGCGCCATGGGGCCCCAGGCGTCGCGCCCCCCGGGAAACAGGGCGTGCCGCGCCAGGGTCGTGTAGCCCGCGGATGTCGCGCGCGCCAGGGTCAGCACGCCGGTATCGTTCATCAGCAGCATGAGGTCGTCATTGACGGCAAGAAACGGGCCAAGCCCGAAGCGGTCCCGCGGGCCGCTGTGCCAGAGCACCTCGCCGTCGAGGCGCATGCAGGCCAGTTCCTGCCGGTGGTCGCCCGCGTCGCTCGGCAGGACGGCCAGCAGGACGCCGTCCCGCAGGATCGGGGTCTGCTGCTCGCAGGCGAAGACCCGCCGGCTGATCCGCCGGCGTTCGACGGCCCGCCACACGCCATCCGGGCTCCGTTCCACCTCGAACAGCGCGCCGCCGCTGCCGTGGCCTGCCACCTGGAGAAAGCGGTTGCCGGGCAGCGGCACGGTGGTCGGCGCCACGACGCCCGGCGCGAAGGCCGTCGTCGACCAGAGCAGCGTGCCGACCGCCGCGCCCTCCGCCGCGACCCCGGCGATGCCGCCCAGCGCCGCGTACAGGTACTGGCGGACGCCATGGAATTCGGCCACGGCCACCGAGGCGTGCGACTGGTTCCAGCCCCCGGGATTGGGCGTCTCCCAGCGTGTCGCGCCGGTCGCGCAATCGATCCCCGTCAGCAGGACTTGCTCGCCGCCGACGGCCAGCACCGCCACGCCATCCTCGACCAGCGGGCACTGCCCCGCGTACCAGAGCGGGACGCGGGCGCGGTACCGCGACACGAGGTCGATCGCCCAGAGGTGCGCGCCCGTGACGGCATCCAGGGTGCGCACCTGGCACTGCGGTCCGAACGTCACCAGAAAGCGCCCGTCGAGCGCGCACACGGTGCGGGAGATGCCGTGGTTGCGCTTGGTATGCACCGGATAGAAGCGCTGCCAGATCTCGGCGCCGTCGGCCAGCGAGAGGCAGCGCACGAGGTCGCCGCGGCGGGACTCGTCGTAGTCCAGCAGGTAGACGCGCCCGTCGCGCACGACGGGGCCGGCGTGGCCGTCGCCGACGGCGACGCTCCAGCGCACGGGGGGGCCGCCGGCGGGCCAGGTTTCGGCGATCGGCACGCCGGAGCGCGCGAGATTGTCACGCGAGAGGCCGCGGAAGGCAGGCCAGGCGCCGCGCGACTCGCCCGCCGTGCCGCGGCCGGCGGCGAAGAGGCCCGACGCCTCCGCCGCGGGTGGCCGGGCGGCTGCGGCGCGCGACTCCGCGAGCGATCCGCCCGCCGTCGGCACCCGCGTGGCGGGAACCGGCGCCAGGTCGGTCAGCCACCAGGCGAGGGCGGCGCCCGCGCCGGCGACGCAGAGCAGCGGCAGCAGGATGGAGGCGGAGGGGCGCATCAGGGCCGGAAGATCTCCGGAACGCCGACCTGCGCGAGCCAGCGCCATTCGCGACGGCGCATGGCGCGGCGGCCGACGGGGGTCTGGTCGTCATGGCCGCAGAGGTGGTCGCAGGCATGGGCCAGGTAGAGCGCCAGCTCGCGGCTGGCCCCAGCGCGGCAACCGCCGCCCTGCTGCCAGGCGCGCTCGGCATTCACGACCAGCTCGGCCGTCGCGCCCTCCGGCTCGCCGGGGATCGCCTCGTAGGCGAGGGTCAGCACGTCGGTGGGCCCATCATGGCCCATGGCGGCGGCGTTGATGGGCGCGATGCCGGCATCGTCGACGACCAGGATGTCGATCTCGCGCCAGACGCGGTGCGGCGCGGCGCGCGCGGCGCAGGCCATCAGCGCGCGGCCGAGCCGGAGCAGCGCGGCGCGGTCAATCCGGAAGCGGCGCTGCCGGTTTCGTATCCGTAGGCGGTTCATGGGACGGGTAGGCCAGGCGGGCGTGCAGCAGGTGCGTCAGGGTGTAGATGAACGACTGGCGGACGGCGGCGAGCTCCGCCTGCGAGAGGCGGCTCCGGTCGAGCTGGCCGTCGCTCCAGCGCTCGTTGAAGATCGCCGTGACCAGGTTCTCGATATGGGCGGGGGTCACCTTCGCGAGGGCCCGTGACGCGGCCTCGACCGAATCGGCCAGCGCCACGATGGTCTCCTCGCGGCCCGTCGGGAGCGGGCCGGGATAGCGGTAGTGGTTCTCCTCGACGCCCTTGGGCTTGCCGCCCTCCGCGCCGCCGGTCGCCTGGTTGAGCGCCTTGCGGTGGAACCAGCGGATCACGCTCGTGCCGTGGTGGATGGCGATGAACCGCGTGATGACCGCCGGCAGGTGATGCAGGCGGGCCAGCACCAGACCCTCCTTGACGTGGTTGACGATGATCATGCGGCTGATGTTGGGCGGCAGATCGTCGTGCGGATTGCCGCCGCGCATCTGGTTCTCCATGTAGAACGCCGGACGCCCAAGCTTGCCGATGTCGTGGTAGTAGGCCCCGACGCGCGCCAGCAGACCGTTGGCGCCGATCCGGTCGGCCGCGGCCTGCGCCAGGGTGGCGACGACCATGCAGTGGTGGTAGGTGCCGGGCGCCTCCAGGCTGAGGCGCTGCAGGAGCGGGCGACCCAGGTCGGCAAAGGCGTTGAGGCTGATCGAGCCGGTCTGGCCCGTCGCGCGTTCGGCCAGGGGCAGGACCAGGAGCACCAGCAGGCCCGACAGGGCCAGCCACGCGAAGAGCGCCACGAGCTGGATACCGACCTGACGGAGGTCGGGCGCGGCGGGCGCGACGATGGCCATGACCAGCACGATGGGGGTCTGCCAGAGGCCGATGCGGCCCAGCGCGCGGGCTAGTTCGGCACGGTAGCGTAGCCGGGGCACTTCGAGCGCCGCCACCGCAGTCGCGCAGAGCGAGAGCAGGAAGACGCCGAGGCTGAAGTCGGCGGCCAGTGCCAGCACTACCCCCGTGATCAGGCCGATCACCAGGGCGGTTTGCCCACCGTAGAGCATGGCGACCAGCAGGGGCACGACGGCATGCGGTGTGACCAGCGGGGTGCCGCCGACACCGGGATGCAGAACCCGGGCCACCATCCATTCCGCCAGCCGCACATCGGCAATGGCCAGCAGCATCATGCAGAGCATGAGCATCCAGGCCCGACGGGCGGGTTCCTCGCGGGGCTGGATGACGGCGAGCAGCATCTGGCCGCCGAACCCGATGATGACGAGCGTGACGCCGCAGGCCAGCAGCATCCGCCAGTCGAACACGCCCGACGGCGCCACCAGCCAGAGGCCCAGCAGCCAGGCGGCGATGCCGGCGATCACGCGCAGCGTGTCGCTGTCGCGGAAGGGGCGCTCGGTCCGGCGCCGGCCCGCCTGCTGGGCGCGCGACCGGACCTGGCGGAAGCGGAATCTGGAGAGCGCCTCGCGCATCGGGCTAGATCCCCAGTTCCCCCTGCCGGGGCGCGGGGGCGGCCAGCCCCTCGGCCCGCAGGCGTTCGCGGCAGAGCGGGGTGGCGATGCGGCCGCGCGGCGTCCGCTGGATGTAGCCCTCCTGGATCAGGTAGGGCTCGTAGACCTCCTCGATCGTCTCGGGCTCCTCGCTCACGGCCACGGAGAGGGTGCTGATGCCGACCGGCCCGCCGCCGAACTTGAACAGCAGGGTCTCGAGCAGGCGCTTGTCCATCTCGTCGAGCCCGTAGGGGTCGATCTCCAGCAGGGCCAGCGCCTCGCTGGCGACGACGCGGCTGATGTGGTTGCCGGCGCGGACCTGGGCGAAGTCGCGCACGCGCCGCAGCAGGTTGTTGGCGATGCGCGGCGTGCCGCGCGAGCGCGCCGCGATCTCCAGCGCGCCGTCATCGTCGATGCTCACGGCGAGCTTGTCGGCCGAGCGCCGCACGATCCCGGCCAGATCCTCGGCGAGATAGTAGTCGAGGCGGTTGGAAAGGCCGAAGCGCGAGCGCATCGGGGCGGAGATCAGGCCGCCGCGCGTCGTCGCGCCGACGAGCGTGAAGCGGGGCAGGTCGAGCCGGATCGAGCGGGCGTTGGGCCCCTGGTCGATCATGATGTCGATGACGAAGTCCTCCATGGCGGAGTAGAGGTACTCCTCGACGGCGCGCTGCATGCGGTGGATCTCGTCGATGAAGACGATGTCGCCGGGCTGCAGGCTGGTCAGCAACCCGGCCAGGTCTCCCGGCTTGTCGATGACGGGGCCCGACGTGGTCTTGACGTTGACGCCCATGGCCTGGCCGAGAATGAAGGCCAGCGTCGTCTTGCCGAGCCCGGGCGGCCCCAGCAGCAGGACGTGGTCCAGGGACTCCTGGCGCTGCCGCGCCGCCTCGACGGCCAGCATGAGGCGGTCGGTCACCTTCCGCTGGCCGGCGAACTCCTCGAAGCGGGTCGGCCGCAGGTGGTTGTCGAACTGCGGGTTCCGCTGGTTCAGGGTCTCGTTGATCCGTTCCATGTGCGCTGCATAGGATAGGCGACCGCCCACACCCTGTCGAGCGCAAGATTTCCGGCAA
This sequence comes from uncultured Lentisphaerales bacterium, assembly GCA_964649455.1. Classification (GTDB taxonomy): domain Bacteria; phylum Verrucomicrobiota; class Kiritimatiellia; order RFP12; family JAAYLN01; genus JAAYLN01. The sequence goes on along the minus strand of CAZYRQ010000060.1, from coordinate 54 downwards.
GGTAATGGGTCAGTCTCCGGGGTGTGAGGATTAGCGCATGGAGTGTGGGCGAAA
>CAZYRQ010000059.1:0-9113 GCA_964649455.1 uncultured Lentisphaerales bacterium | reverse complement strand
TCGGAACGACAACCGGCTGGCCGCCTTCCATGATGGCCATGCAGGAATTCGTGGTGCCTAAATCAATGCCTAGAACTTTCGCCATGTAAATCGCTCCTTCCAGCCCGCTTGGACGCGAAACTTTCGTCTGTGCGGGATCCGCGGCGACTGGAATCGCCTGTAAAAACCAAAACTAAAAAATCTCCAGTCACGCGCCATAATTAGCAGGTGATGTGCCAATTGAAATCCGCCTTCGGCCCGAAATACAGTTAAGCCGTTCATAACAAACAATTTAAAATATAGAGCGCTCATTTATTCAACTGCAAAAGCCTGGCATCCACGGGGAATAATGTCCCACTATTCCCTCTTGCCCACCCGAAGTGAGCCATAATGGCCCATGCCCTGGTTTGGCGAAGCAGGGGAAAACTCCCCATATTGTTCGTGCGGGCCATGCGCTAAGATATTGTCGTAATGAACGAGCGAGGCATGACATGAAGACAGGCAAACAGAACTATCCCGTTCCACTGCCGGAACGCAGACTCCGCTCCCGTTCGCGCCCCGGGTTTACGGATCGGCGGACCGTGGAGCGCTTCGCGGCCGACTTTCCCGCGCGCATCTTCGTCGGCCGGGGCAGGGACGCCCGCGAGTACGAAGCCACCGTGCGGAACATCTCCAGCGGCGGGCTGCTCGTCGAGGCGCCGGGCGTGCCGGCCGATGAATCGCGCATCCGCATCCAGTTCCGCATCCCCGAGGGGGTGATGCCGGAAGCATTCATCCAGGGCGCCGTGTCTACCACGGCTTCCGTCCGGCGGCGCGCCGACGGACAGATCGGGCTCGCCTTCGAGGAGGACCTGGGCACCCGCTACCAGCGGACCGCCTGGAGCTACCTGCGCTGGCTGGCCGCCACCGTGTTGTTCATCGCGACCAGCCTGATCCTGTTGATCAAGTACGAGAACCTCTACTACTTCTGGTTCGACGTGCCGGTGTTCCTCTACAGCCTGCTGGTGGGCGGCTACCTGCTCAGCCGGTTTCTCTTCGCCGCCTTCTACCGCCACGACGTTGCTCCGCTTGCCGAACTGCCCACGCTGTCGGTGGTCGTCCCCGTGAAAAACGAGGCGGAAAACATCAACCGGACCATCCGCCACCTGATGGATTCCAACTACCCGCGCGAGCGGCTGCAAGTCATCCTGGTCGACGATTGCAGCTCGGACGACTCGCTGGCCGCGATGAGGCAGGCGCAGCAGACCTATCCCGAACTGGTCGTCCTGGGGCTGGCGAAAAACGCCGGCAAGCGGCATGCGCTCGCCGCCGGCGTGGGGCTGGCCACCGGCGAGGTGATCGTCTTCATCGACTCGGACAGCTTCCTGGAGCCCGACGCCCTGCGCAACCTGGTCAGCCGGCTGGCCGATCCCAAGGTCGCCGCCGTCACCGGGCACTGCGACGTGGAGAACATCTGGACCAACCGGTTGACGCGCATGCAAACCGTCCGCTACTTCATCGCCTTCCGGATCATGAAGGCCGCCGAAAGCGTCTTCGACTCCGTCACCTGCCTTTCGGGTCCGCTGGCCGCCTACCGGCGCGAGGCGCTGCATGAGATTCTCCCCGAATGGCTCGGCCAGATGTTCATGGGACAGCCGGCGACCTTCGGCGATGATCGCAGCCTCACCAACAGCCTGCTGCGCCGCGGCTACAAGGTCGTCTACGAATCACGGGCGCGCGTCACGACGCTCGTGCCCGAGAGGCACCGGGATTTTCTGCGGCAGCAGTTGCGCTGGAAGCGCTCCTGGTTCCGCGAAAGCCTGATCGCCTGCTCGTTCATGTGGCGGCGGGAGCCCCTCATGGCCCTGTCGTTCTACCTGGGCTTTCTGCTGCCGTTGATGGGACCGGCGATCGTCCTGCGCGCGCTGATCTACGTGCCGCTGGTGCAGCGGACTTCGCCGCTGATGTACATCGCCGGCATCACGCTGATGAGCGCCCTGATGAGCAGCACCTATCTCATCTTCCGGCGTTCCCGGCTCTGGTTCTACGGCATCTTCTTCTGCTTCTACTACATGTTCGTCCTGGTCTGGCAGACCCCCTGGGCGGTTCTGACCTCCTGGCGCACGGAATGGATCACACGAGGGTGAGGTGCATCATGAAGCGACTATCCATCATTCTTCAGTGGCTTGTGCTGGCCGGACTGGCCGCGTTTGTCGCCGTCGTCGTGCTGCGGCCCGCCCCCCGGCCGGACTACACGCCCGACACCTGGCGCAACTGGGAGGGCATCACGGTCCTCTCCTACCCGGGAATCGCCCGCCGCGATTCGCCCGTCTATCCCTCGGCGAAACGGATCGAGGCCCACCTGACCGCCCTGCGCGACGCCGGTTACCGGACTGTGCGGCCCGGGGATCTCCGGGCGTTTCTGGAGGAGCGCGCGCCGCTGCCCGACAAGGCGCTGATGCTGATCTTCGAGGGGGGGCGCAAGGAGGCCTTCATCCGGGCCACACCCGTGCTCCAGCGGACCGGCTTCATGGCGGTCATCGCCGTCCCGACCCGCGTGATGGATCAATGGGGCGGGTTCTACCTGAAACGGAAGGACATCGCCCGCATCGTCCGCCTGCCGCAATGGCAGGTGGGCAGCATGGGGCACGAGGCGGTCAGTCCGGTCGCCGGCCCCGACGAACCCCGGCGGCGCTTCCTGACGCACCGCGGCCAGCTTGAAACGGGCGCGTTGGAGAGCGCCGACGCGTTCCGCGGCCGCATCCTGGCGGACTACGCCCGGTCGGACGCGATCCTCACCGCCGCGGCCGGCCAGCCGCCGCAGATCTACCTCTATCCCTTCGGCGACGCCGGCCAAAGCCCCGGCGACGATCCCCTGGCGGAGTCGGTCAACCGCGACGCGGTCACCCGTCATTTTCCGCTGGCTTTCGTGGGAGCGGAGCGCGCGTTCAACGGCCCCGGCAGCGATCCGTGGTCGCTGACCCGCCTGCGCGTGCCGGGCGACTGGACGGCCGAACGCCTGCTGGCCGAACTCGCCGCCAGCCGGCCGCGGCGGACACCCCAGACCACCCTGGGCACGCCGCACGACTGGTCCTTCGAACGGCAGGCCCACCTGCAGGACGCCTCGCTGCAACTTCCCACCGACGCGGCCGCCTGGCTGCGCGGCACCGAGACGTGGAGCGATATCGAGATCGACGCCACCCTGCATGCCGGCGAGGCCCAGGGCGCGGCGTCGCTGTACGCCCGCCGCGCCAGTCCGCGCTCATGGGTCCGCGTGACCGTCGATGGCCACGGTCTGCGGGTGCAGGAGCGACTCGACGACGGCCTCTTCACACTCATCAGCCACAAGGCCGAAGGCTTGGGCACGGCAGGCGCCCCTATCCGGCTCCGCCTGCGCAACAACCGCGCCTGGGTCTGGCTCGACCAAAAGCCCGTTGCCGCCAACCTGCCGCTGGCACCGGCCACGCGCCGGGGCGCCGTGGGTCTGGGAAGCGAACGGGACGCCGCCCGCGTCAGCGCCTTCGCCGCACGTCCCCTGCCCTCGCGCTGGCTCCTGGCCAACAGCATTCGACTGGTGCCCGAGGACAAACGCGACCAGGTGCAGGCCGTGCTGCCAAACTGGTTCCGCGCCGGCGCTGCGCCGGAGGTGGCCGAAACCGCGCGGCAGGATCTGATGCAGGCGGCGGTCGCGGGCATCCGCACCCTGCCGCTGCTGAGCGGCGGCGCGGCGCTCGGCGAAACCGCCGCCCGCGACTGGGCCGCGGCCGTCGACGACGAACTGGCGCGCGCAGACCTGAAACCGCTGACCCCCGTGCTGGCCGTCGAGGGACCGGCCCGCGCACTGACCATCGAACTGCGCAACCGTCACTATCGCGTCGTGCACCTCCTCTCCGCCGCCGAGGCGCGGGAGTGGGGCCGGTCGCTCCCCGGACGCGGCACGGACGATGTCCTGGTCGTGAATGCACACGGACCCGAAGCCGATGCGGCCATCGCCTGGCTCGCACGGACGATACCCGCCAGCCGACTGGCCAAACGGGAGGCGCCCGGCGCCGCCTTCGGCGACGGCGTGGTCACCGTGCGCCTCATGGATCTGAATGGAGAACCCGACGGGAGGCAGCAACCATGAATGCAAAAAAACTGATCTTCATCCTGGCGATGGGCGGCGCCCTTGGCCTGCCCCCCTTCGTGCCGGTGCGGGCGCTGGCCGGCGAAAACGTCACCCAGTTGCTTCGCGATTCGCAGCAGGCCCAAGCCGATGGCGACACCGAGGAGGCCGTGCGGCTGGCGCGGCGCGCCATCGAACTCGACCCGGCGCACCCGCCTGCCTGGCGCCGGCAGGGCCTGGCGCTCCTGCGCGGCGGACAGCCGGAACGCGCGGCCGAATCGCTGCGGCGCGCCGTGGCGATGGATGAACAGGACGCCGAAGCCTGGCGCGCCCTGGCACTGGCGAACTGGCAGACGGAGCAGCGCAACGAAGCGGTGCGGGCGCTGAGCGCCTACCTGCGGCTGAAGCCGGAAGATGCCGCCGTCTGGCGCGATCTGGCCGCCTGGCTGTCGCGCCTGGAGCGGGGCGACCAGGCGGTCGCCGCGCTTGAACGGGTGGTGGCGTTGAATCCCGGCGACGCCTCGGCTTGGCGTGAACTGGGCGCCTGGCGCCTCCGGCTCGGGCGGGACGCCGAAGCGGCCGCCGCCCTGGAGCAGGTGGTGGCCCTGAAGCCCGACGACCAGGCGGCCTGGCGCGACCTGGCCACGGCCTGGACGCGCGAAGGGCGTCTCGAACCCGCCACCGCCGCGCGCGAGCGGGTGGTCGCCCTCGCTCCGCGGGACGCCGATGCCTGGCGCGCGCTGGCCCTGCTGAACCAGCGGCGCGAACGCTTCGACGAGGCCGCCCAGGCCTTCGAACGGGCGCTGGCCATCCGTCGCGACGACCCCGCCTCGCTGCGCGACCTGGGCTGGATCCGCTGGAAGCAGGGTCGGCGCGACGAGGCCGTCGCGCAGCTCACCGCCGCCGTCCTGGGCGGCGTCGACAACCGCGAGCGGGTCGTCAGCCAGGTTGTCGCCGGGCTGGCGGAAGCCGGCGCGGGCGACCGCGCGCTGGTTTTCCTGCGCGCCGTCAATCCGCAGGAGCCGCCCTCGGCGCAAGGACTGGCTCTGGCGCGGGCCGGCCGGCTGCGCGCCGCCGAGCCGATTCTGGCGAGTGCCTGGCAGACGGGCGACCAGACCCCCGACGTGGGCCTGCACCTCGCCTATGTGCGGGCGGTTAACGGCCGCTTCACGGATCTGGCCGCGCACCTCGAACCGCTCCTCGCCACCCCCGGCGCCCTGACGCCCGACCGCGCCGATCTGGCGCTTGAAGTCCTGCGCATCGGCGGCAACCGGCCCGAAGCCCCCGCGCTGGCGACCCGCCTGGAAGCCGGGTTGAAGACGCGCGAGCGCTACAGTCGCCGCGTGACGGACATTCTCGAAACGGCGGCCGAAACCAGCCGCGTGCGCGACGCACCGGAACAGGCGCTGTCGCTCTACCGCCGCGTGATCGAGCGCGACCCCAACCGCGCCTGCTGGATCTGGGCGGTTTTGCTGGCCGAGCGGGTCGAGGGGCGCACGCCCTTCGACTGGCTCGACACCCTGGCCAAACAGGTCTCGACGCCCGCGCGGGCGGCCGGCGTGCAGGGACTGCGCGCCGACCGAATGGGGCAGGGAGCGGCGGCCATCGCCGCGCTGCAGCAGAGCGTCCAACTCGAACCGAATCAACCGCCGCTGCGGCAGATCCTCTTCCGCAACCTCCTCGAACAGGGCCGGGTGGACGACGCGCGCGCCGAGGTTACCTGGTTCCGCCGGCAGGTGGAGGCGGGCGAATCGGTCTTGCGCTCCTACCTGGCGGAGATGCTGACGCGTCTGGGCGACACCGAGGAGGCGCTCGGGCAATGGGAAATCCTCCATCAGAGCAACCCGGAGATGACCTACTACGGCCTCGAGACCGCGACGGCCCTCTTTCGGCTGGGGCGTTCCGACGAAGCCTGCAACCTGTTGCGCGATCTGGCCGGGATGTCGTCCGATCCCCGCGTGTTCGAGTTGCTCGCGGAGATCACGTCGGCGCGCGGTCACTACGCCGAAGCGGCCGATTGGGCGCAACGAGGTCTCGCGGTCGCCCCGTCGCAGGGTCTGCTGCGCTACCATGCCGAGAGCCTCGATAAACTCGGTACGAATGCGCCCGCCGCGCTGGCTTCCGCCCGGGCGTTCCTGGCCCGCGACCCCGGCTATGTGCCGTTGACGCTGCTGGCCGGCCGCCTGATGGACACCGCCGGAGAAACGCACGACGCGGTCGCCTTCCAGCGAAAGATCCTGGCGTGCAATCCCGCCTTTGTGCCGGCCTTGTCGGCCTTGCGCGACCAGTTGGCGCGCGCCGGCCGGATCGACGAGGCGGTCGCCGTCGCGCGCCGCCATGTCGAGATTCAGCCGGGACACGCCGAAGCCCGCCGCGCCTACGCCAACGTGCTGGCGCAGCAGGGCCGCTTCCGCACGGCGCTGGAGGCGCTCCGCCCGCTGGCGCGGAAACCGCTCGGACAAGCGGTGCCCATCCTCGTGTACCGCGACGTCACGCCGCCGCTCCTGGCCGGCCGCAATTCGGTGCCCCAGATCGCGAGCCATCTCGCGCTGCTGGCCGATCTCGGCTACACGTTCGTCAATCGCTTCGACGCGATCAGCGACGCGCCGGACGCCCGTCAGGCGATGATCGTCCTGATCGATCCCGGCGCCGACGTGATCGAGGCGCTCGACCCCGTGCTGCAGCGCCATGACGCGCGCGTCGTCTATGCCGGCCACGCCGCCATTCCGGCGCTGACGCTGTCGGGGACGCCCTTGCCCGCGCACCTCGCCGAGGTGCTGGCCAGCGACCGCTGGCGTCTGGCCGCCGGCGGCCCCGCCGGGATGCGCCGCCAGCCGGTCAACGCCGCGGGAACGCTGGGCAACCCCCTGACCCATCCGCTGATGACCGGACAGGGCCTCGAGCGCGAGGCGGACTTCGCCGCCCGCCTGGACCGCACGCTGACTGCGGCGGCCGGCGTCCTGACCAACCAGGACGAGCGCATCCTGGTCTACCCGTCCGGCGACTTCGGTCAGCGCTCGCTGGACACCGGCGCCGACCACTTGGCCACCCTGCGCCAGGCCGTCGACCGCCACTTCACGCATGCGATCTACCTCGACGACAGCGGGTTCTTCCTGACCGACGCGGCCGCCGACCGGCTGCGCATCCCCGCGCGCGCGGTGCCATCCGACTGGGATGCGGCAGCCCTCGCCGTCTACCTGGGCACCGGCCATCCCCTGACGCGCGCCCGGTTGGAACTGGCCCGCGTGCTCTACTGGAACGGCCAGCACGAAGCGGCGCATGCCGCCTTCGCCGCCGCCGAGCAGGCCGGCGCGGACCCGCGCGACCTCCTCTTCAACTGGGGCCTGAACGCCGAGCGCCAGGGGGATGCGCCGACCGCGTGCGACAAACTGCACGCCGCCCTCGCGCTCGATCCAGCCTCCGCGCGGATCGAACACGCGCTGACGCGCTTGGATGAGCAGCGCCGTCCGCAGGCCTCCGCCTTTGCCTCCGGCTGGCGGGACAACGAAGACCGCGACCACTTCCGCTACGGTCTCTTCGGCGACGCCTATGCCGCCGAACGGCTGCGGCTCGGCGTCATGGCCGACCACGACCGCTGGTCAACCGACGGGCTGGGGTCGGAATCCGGCACGCGCTTCGGCGTGCGCGGCCTTGGCTTCCTGACGCGGCAGATCTGGCTCTCCGGCAGCCTCTGGCGCCTCAACATGGACGACGGCCTCGACAACCACTGGGGCGGCGAGGCCGCGCTGCGGCTGCCCAATCCGCTCCTGAGCGGTTCGCTGTCGCTGACGGCGTCGCGCGAGGAGCTCGAGACCGTCGAGGCGCTGCGGGCCGGAATCGACGCCGCCACGTATGGCCTGCGCACGTACACGCGCGGGTTCGACGTCCTCGACCTGTTCGCCGACCTCTCGCAGATCGAACGCAGCGACGACAACGACACGACGATGTTTGAAGGCCGCCTGCTCTACCGGCTGCGGGAATGGCCGTACACGGGGATCGGCTGGCGCTTCCGGTTCGCCGACAGCGACCGCGACCCGGACGAGTACTGGGCTCCCGAGGAGCTCGAGCAGCATCAGCTGCAGCTGGCCCTGCGCGGCGCCTGGGGGCGTCTGGGCGGCTCGGCGACGGCCGAGGCCGGCTACGCGCGCGAGCGCGACACCGATTGGCGCTTCGTCTGGGGCGCGCGCGGCCGGCTCGACTGGTCGATCACCCACCGTCTCGGTCTCAACGGAGAACTGGGCTACTTCGAGAGTCCCGACTACGACCGCCTCTTCGGCCGCGTCGGGCTGACGGGACGGTTCTAGCGGGGTTGCCGGTAGGTGCGGAACCGTAGAACGGAACGTATCGAACCGTTCCCCGCGAGGTGCCGCTGGGTGTGCGGTCTCATAGATCCCGGGCTACATTTGCTGGCGCACAGGCAGAGGGAGCCAACCCTACGGTACATACGCGCCGCTGGCGTAGCGCTGCAGGGCGGGTGTTTCCGCGTCCAGCGGACGCTCGGGGCCGATCGGCGGCCAGGCCACGCCGGCATCGAGGATGAAAGCGGGCGGCACGCTGCGGTAGAGCGAGTCGGGCAGGTTGCGGCAGGAACAGCCGGGCCAGCCGACGTTGTCCCTGTCGCTTTCCTTGACGTTGCCGTAGTCGACGACGCTCTGCAGCGCCGGAGCCTGGCGGATGGTGCCGGCGGTCAGGACGTTGCCCAGGAAGTTCTGGCGGTTCGAACCGACCTCGATGGCCGTGCCCGTGTTGACGAGGCGGTTGCGGAAAAGCGTGTTGCCCGGTCCGGCCGGCCAGTACCAGTCGGGCACATCGGCATCCTCCAGCACGTTGCCCTCGAACAGGTTCATGAAGACGTAGTTGCCGTGCACGGAGAGGTCCGCCTGCGGCGTGCCATGGACCGGATCGAGCGCCCGCTGCGTGGAGTAGTTGTATCCGAAGACGTTGCCGTTGGCACCGATGCCGACGATCATCGCATGGCGCAGATGCCGGAAGACGTTGTCCTCGATCAGGCAGTCCGAGGTCCGCTTGCCGCAGCCGACCCCGTACCCCT
>CAZYRQ010000058.1:0-9145 GCA_964649455.1 uncultured Lentisphaerales bacterium | reverse complement strand
CGACGCTGGTCTTCGATGTCAAATGCGGGCGCGGCGCCTTCATGCGCACGCGCGACAACGCGCGCGAGCTCGCCGCCAGCCTGATCCGCACCGGCGCCGCGCTCGACCGTCGCATGGCCGCCCTGATCACGGACATGGATCGGCCGCTCGGAGCCACCATCGGCAACGCGCTCGAAGTGAAGGAGGCCATCGAGGTGCTCCGCGGCAACGGCCCGCAGGTCGTCCGCCACCTGACCCTCGAGCTGACCGCCCACATGGCCGTCCGCTCCGGCCTCGAACCGTCCCTGGCCCGCGCCCGCCAGACGCTGGGGCGGCTCCTCGACACGGGACACGCCATGGAGCGCTTTGCGCGCATGGTCGCGGCGCAGGGCGGCGATGCCCGCTGCCTCGACGACCTCTCCCGCCTGCCGTCCGCACCCGTGCAACTTGCGGTGCCGGCTCCTGCCGATGGATTCGTGGCCGATATCGATCCCGAGGCGCTCGGACGCATAGTCTTGGAACTGGGCGCCGGACGACGCCTGGCAACCGACGCGATCGATCCATCCACCGGCATTGGCGACTTAGTTGAAACCGGACGCCACGTCGGCGCCGGGGAACCGCTGTGCCGCATCCACGCGCGGAATGCGGAAGAGGCGGCACGTGCCGCCGCCAAGGTGCTGACGGCCATCACACTCGCGGAACAGCCGTCGGCGGAGACGCCCTTGATACTCGAAACCCTCAGCGAGGCCACATGAAACGCATCGCCTGGCCCACCTTGGAAGCGGCGGCGCGCCATGCCGCCGGGATGGCCTACTGTCCCTACTCCCATTTCCGTGTCGGCGCCGCGCTCCTGACGGACGACGGCCGCATCATCACCGGCTGCAATATCGAGAATGCCTCCTACGGCGCCACGCTCTGCGCCGAGCGTGTCGCGCTCGCCGCGGCGATCGCCGCAGGCATCCGGCGTTTCACGGCGCTGGTGATCGCCGCCGGGGAGCAGACGCCCGCGCCGCCCTGCGGAATCTGCCGCCAGATGCTGGCCGAGTTCGCGGCACCCAACTTTCCGATCCACTGCGTGACCCTGACGCCTGGCGTCGCGCAACCCGCGCGCCACACGCTCGGGCAACTGCTGCCCAGCGCCTTCGCCCTGCATGTACCGGAACCCTGAACATCGCCGAGGGCAGCCAGGGGTGGACGGAGTGGACTCGGTGGACAGCCCGACTACGCCGAACCCGCCGCCAACGCGGTTCTGGCGCTGCTGGCTGTGGCCTGCGCCCTGCTCGACCGGCAGATCGCCGCGCAAGCCGCCGCCTTCGAGACCGAAGGCGGTTTCACCGAACGCCTCTACCGCGTCCGCTCCCAGAAACGTTCCACCCCGTCCACCTAGTCCACTGCGTCCACAAGGCCCGCCCCATGCTCGACTCCGACACCAAACGCCGCATCGACACCGCCCGCGACATCCTCGTCGGCAAAGTTCCCGATCCCAAATCCCAGGTCGAGCAGATCACCATCGCCCTCATCTACAAATTCATGGACGACATGGACGCCGAAAGCGAGGAACTGGGCGGCAAGCGCAAGTTCTTCACCGGCGAGTTTGCCCGCTACGGCTGGGCCAAACTCATGGATCGCAGTCTCGGCGGACACGAGATGCTCGGCCTCTACGGCGAAGGCATCGCCAAAATGCCCGAAAACCCTGGCATCCCGCTGCTCTTCCGCGCCAACCTGTCCACCCCGTCCACTTCGTCCACCCCGGTCCACAGCAATCTCTCCCCCGACGAACGTGGCCGCCTCGCCAATAGCTTCACGGGCTACGACATCTCGCCCGACATGGTCCGCCTTTCGCTCGTCAACTTGTACCTCCACGGTTTCGCCGCCCCGAATATCGTTTATCCCCCTTCCACCCCTCGCCACCCAGCAAGCCATTGTGGCCGAGATCGAAGCCGAGCAAGCCCTGGTCGCCGCCAACCGCGAACTGATCACCCGTTTCGAGAAGAAGATCCAATCCACGCTCGCCCGCATCTGGTGAGCACAGGCCGGCAGAAGCCGTTCAGGATGGCGTCCAGGATGCGTCCAGGCGAACCGCCGGGCGCAAGAATGCCCTACACTACGACGTTCGTGTCGAATACGGCAGCGATCACGGCGCGGGCGGGAGCCGGTGTGTGGGGGTTGCGGGCAAGGTGGGACAGGCGTTTCTGACTATCCTGAAGCGGTGCCTGGAGCGTGACTATGTTGACTGCGCGCGCCCGCGCGCGTTTTCTGTCCCGCCGCCTGCGGCGGCAAAGCTCCATCAGCGTGAACCGGCTCGATGAAACCGGCGATGCGGCGGGCCAGGCCGGGCGCCAGGCGCGTCTCCTGCGGCAGCGCATGGCCGCAGCCGTCACGGATCGCGAGGTGGCGGCGCGGCCCCGGGCAGGCCGCAAGCCAGGCCTGGGCGGCGGCCGTGTCGACGATGCGGTCTCCCATCACCAGCTCGGCAAAGACCGGCACCTGCAGATCGGCTCCGCGGCCGCGGAGCCGATCGGTCAGCGCGAAGAGTCCCGTATAGGTTGCCATTGGAAAGAAGCGGTCGCGGGTGTAACCGGTTACGGCGCCGTCACGGGTGAGGATATTCATGGGGAAGCACGACTCCATGGTTCGCACGAGGGGCAGGAGCACGCGCGCGAGGCGGAACCAGAGCCGCGGCGGCAGGATCGGTGCGCGGTCTGAAGAAACCGCGATAAGCGGGGCGAGCAGAATCAGTCCGTCGGCCGTGGCGCGCGCGTCGAGCTGGGCGAGCAGCGCCAGGGCGCCCCCCATCGAGTGCCCCAGGATCCAGACCTCCCGGTGGGTCGCGCGCAGCGCCTCGGCCTCGGCGCGCACCGCTTCGATCCAGGTGACGGGCGACTGCCGAGCTGCGGCGGCCAGCGGCTCGCCGGCGCCGGGCACGCGCATGGCGTGGCAGGCCAGGCCCTGCGCGGCTAGCGCGCTGGCCAGCTCCCGAAACACCGCCGGCGTGTCCGCGAAGCCATGCACAAGCAGCAGGGCAACCTCGCCGTGGCCGACAGTGAAGGGGCCGGCGTCGGCCAGGACGCCATCCGCGCCGCGTCGGACGCTGCGTTCCCAGATCCAACGCCGTACGCCGATCCAGAGGGCGAGCAACAGGTTGGAAGCTAGCCAGCCGACGACCAGAACCGTCCACACCCGAAGCGACCCGTAACCCCAGACGCCGGATGCCGAGAGCAAGACTTCCCTATTTATCGGAGACGACGCGATGAAGACCGGGTACATACCGAGCAGCGTAGGATGCCCGCCTGCATCCGTCAAGGAAACTGGTTCATGGTTGGTGGTTGGTGGTTGATGATTGGTGGTTGATGGGCGCGATTCAACTTTGTTGAATCGCAAAAAATCCAGAATTCAGTTTCCTGTTTGATTCGACGCGCATCTGTCCTATACTGCCGTCATGTCGAAATCCACTCCGGCCGACTTCATCGCCCTGACGCCCGAAGTCGTTCTCGACGCTGTCGAGACGGCCACCGGTCTGCGGCTGGAGCCCATGGCGCAGCCACTTCCCAGCTATGTCAACCGCGTCTACGGCCTGCGCACGGAGGATGGCGAGGCGTTGGTGGCCAAATTCTTCCGGCCGGGACGCTGGCCCTTGGACGCGTTGCGCGAGGAACAGGCGTTTGTCGGCGATCTGGCGGCGGCTGAGATTCCCGTCGTGACCCCGCTCAAACTGCGGAACGGCGACATGCTGGGCGTGCATGCCGGCATCGCCTTCGCCGTCTACCCGCGCCGCGGCGGCCGCCCCTTTGAACCCGTCGATGCGGCGTCCTGGGAGCGTGTCGGCTCCCTGCTCGGGCGCATCCACGAGGTCGGCGCCGTGTGCGATGCCCCCCACCGCCGCGACCTCCATCCCGATGCCTCGACACGCGAGGATCTCGACTTCCTGGTGGCGGGCGACTTCATCCCCCCCGCCGAGCGCGGCCAGCTGGAGGATCTGGGGGAGTCGCTGATCGAAGCCGCCGGCCCGTTGTTCGACGAGATCGAGCCCATCCGCCTCCACGGCGACTTCCAGCGCACCAATATTCTCGATCACCCCGTGACCGGGCTGCTGCCCATCGACTTCGACGACATGGTGAACGGCGCGGCCGTCCAGGATCTGTGGCTGCTGCTGCCGGACTCACCCGACCGCTGCCAGCAGGAGATCGAGTGGCTGCTGCAGGGCTACGAGCGCTTCATGCCGTTCGACCGCGGCACGCTGGATCTCATCGAGCCGCTGCGGGCCATGCGCATGATCCACTACCTGGCCTGGTGCGCGCGCCAGTACCACGACTACAACTTTGCCGAGACCCATGCGGGCTGGGGAACCGCCGACTTCTGGCGCGGCGAGCTCGACGACATCGGCCAACAGCTCGTCCGTCTGCCGCCGTCCACCTGAATACGGTCGCCGTTAGGCGCCACCGAGTATCTTGAAGTCGTCGTAGAGCATGAACAGGATCGCGGCATAGAAGATCAGGGCCACAATGGCGCAGATGCCGGCCACTACATCGCCTCCCGAGGAGTGCACCGGCTTCATTACGGCGTCTTGGCGATGGCGGGCGGAAATATAGGCGCTCGGCTTTGCGACACCGGTTGCCGCTTCGTCGTTCACTGGCTCCAACTTTGGCATGATTAGATCCTTTCGCCCGCTTGACCGGAAAAAATACGCGATTATTGTAGCATCCCCCCTCCTTCCCGGCAAGCGCTGTTGACGACCGGCTTGACGGGCCGGCTTGACGGCCGGCTTGACGCCGGGTGCGATTCAACTTTGTTGAATCGCAAAGAATCCAGAATCCAGAATTCATAATCCAAAAGTTGCACAGCAACGGTTTGCGTGCTTTTCCACCTGTCCCGGATTTTGTTCAATTGCGTGGACACGAACCGAGGCGCATTTGTCAGCGAAAGGTGTCGAAATTCTTCTGAATTCTGTATTCTGGCTCCTGAATTCTGGGTGCGCATCCACTATTGTGGATCGCACCCCTTGACGCCAGCTTGACGGTCGGCTTGGCGCCACAGCCATTCTTAATTTGGCTTCGTGTCAGATGCCAGACGACACGGAGGTCGTCCCTCCATCATTGAACGGTTATTCTAAGGAGGCTCTTGCAAAACCCCTCGTGGCATGGGCGTCCCGCCCATGGAACACGGGCAAGATGCCCGTGCCACGCCTGCAAGCAAGGGGTTTTGCATGAACCTCTGGGAAGAATGAGAATCGGTGCAGATGCCCAGATGCGCAGAAAGGTGATGCGGCCTTGCGTTTCGCGATCCGGCGCCTATACTGATGGGGCGCACGGCAACCTTGCATGCGACAGGGCGCAGTCGCACCGGACGGCCGGCGACCGCCAGTTGGATTGGGTTGAGAAAGCTTAACGTTGAACGTTTAACCTTGAACGTTGTCATGTCAGCCGAAAATCGTAGAGCCTGGATCTCCCTGTTGCGTCCGCCCAATCTGCCCACGGTGCCCGGCGACCCGCTCGCCGGCTGGTACCTGGCCGGCGGCGGCGACGGCGGCCTGGCGGCAGTCACGACGGCGGCCGCGGCGTTGCTCTTCTACCTTTCCGGCCTGATTCTCAACGATGTCGCCGACATCGAGGTCGACCGGCGCGAGCGTCCGGAGCGTCCCCTGCCTTCGGGCCGCGTCGACCGCGGAACGGCGCTACGCGCCGGTCTACTCTGCGGCTTGGCGGGGATCGGCGTGGCGGCACTGGCCGGCCCGGCCGTGCTGGGCATCGGCACGCTGCTTCTGCTGGCCATCCTCGTCTACACCTTCGCCACGCCGCGCGGCAGCATGCGCGGCATGCTCACCATGGGCCTCTGCCGCGCGTTGAGTGTCGGCCTGGGCATCGCCGCCGCCGCCCGCCTGCCGGTTCCCCCGGCGGCCCTGATGGCGGCCGTCGGCATCGGCGGCTACATCGCCGCCGTCTCCTGGATGGCTGCGGGCGAGGCCGGCGCGCAGATCCTGGACGGACGCCGCTGGCTGCCGCTGCTGCTGGCTGCGGGCACGCTGGGCAGCATCCTCTGGCTCACGCCCGCCCCGCCCCACCTACTGGTCATGCTGGCGATCTCCGCCACGGCCCTGCTGCGCCTCGCGCGGCTCACGCAGGCCCTGGGACGCCACCCCGCCCCCGGCCAGATGCCGCAGGCAATCGGCGGTTATATTCGCCTGCTGCTGCTCATGCAGGCGACCGCCTGCGCCTCCCGTCACACGGGCCTCGTCCCGGCCGCCGTCCTCATCCTCCTCGTGCCCGCCGCGGCACATCTGGGAAAGCGGTTCTATGCCAGTTGAATCCGCCAACAGACCCCGCAAGCTGCTGATCATCCAGGCGGCAGGCCTCGGATTGGAGACGGCGCAATCGGCGCCCGAGCTGCAGGACGCCCTGGGCGGGCTCGCCTGCAATCCCCTGCAGCCCCCCTTCCCCGCCGTCACCTGCACGGCCCAGGCCACCTTCCGCACGGCGGAGGATCCACGGACACACGGCGTCGTGGCCAATGGGTGGTTCGACCGCGTCACGCACCGCACGACGTTCTGGGAACAGTCTGCCGGACTGGTCGCCGGCCCCCGCATCTGGGATCGCTACCGGGAACGCGGCGGGCGCGTGGCCCTGCTCTTCTGGCAGCAGAGCCTCGGCGAATCGGTCGACCTGCTGCTCTCGCCGGCCCCGGTCCACACGCATGGGGGCGGCATGATCGAGAGCTGCTACAGCCTCCCGGACAACCTGTATGACCGGATCGCGGAACAGATCGGCGCCTTCAAGTTGCGGCACTACTGGGGACCCCTCGCCTCGCCACGCAGTTCACGCTGGATCGCCCGCGCCACGGCCGCGATTCTATCCGGCGCGGCCGCCCCGGCACCCGGACTCTGCCTGACCTATCTGCCCGCGCTCGACTACGACTTCCAGCGCCACGGCCCCCGCCATCCCCGCGCCCGGCACGCCGTGCAGCAGCTCGCCGGGGATCTGCGCCTCCTGCGCGCGGCATGCGAGGCGCACGGCTACGGCCTGCTGGTCTGGGGCGACTATGCCATCGCGCCGACCACGGAAGGCGTCCTGTTTCCCAACCGTCTCCTCGACGAGGCGGGATTCCTGCGGACGCGTCGCGTCGCCGGGCGACGCTATCCCGATCTCCATGCCAGCCGCGCCTTCGCCTGTGTCGACCATCAGACCGCCCATGTCTACGTCCGCGACGCCGCCGACCTCCCGCGCGTGCGGGAACTGCTGGCCCCGTGCGGCGAGGTACGCCCGGCTCCGGCGCATGCCGGACTCGACCATCCCCGGGCGGGCGATCTGATCGTTTCAGCGCCGCCGGGCCGCTGGCTGGCCTACCCGTGGTGGCAGACCGCGCGCGAGGCGCCCGACTACGCTCGCCATGTCGATATTCACAACAAGCCCGGGTACGACCCCTGCGAACTCTTCTGGGGCTGGCCGCCCGGCAGCGTGAGTCTGAACCCGGCCCGCGTCCGCGGCGTTCATGGTCTTGCGGGGACGGGCCACGAGGCCTGCTGGTTCTCCAACGTGCTGCCAGCCCGCCCCCACACCCTCCGCTCGCTCGCGGAGGCGACACGCAACCTTCTGGAGACCTTGCCGTGAAGACCCGCAACACCACGCTGATTCAGCGCATCACAGTGCCCTACGAGTACCCCGTCATCTTCACCCATGCGCTTTTCGACCGGAACAACCCGACGCTCGCGCGTTTGCTGCGCCGCGCGGGACGTGGGCCACATCGTCTGATGCTCTGCATCGACCAGGGACTGGAGGAACCCTTTCCGTGCCTGGTAGAAGAGGTTCACGGCTACCTGAAGCCGCACGCGGGGTGGCTGACCGAGGCGCATCCGCCCCTGATGGTGCCCGGGGGCGAGGGCGCCAAGAACGGCTGGAACGGTGTCCGCGAGATCATGGCGGCCATCGGCAACGCGCACCTCGACCGCCACAGCTTTGTCCTGGCCATTGGCGGCGGCAGCCTGCTCGACATCGCCGGCTTCGCGGCCGCGCTCGTGCACCGCGGCATTCGGCTGATCCGTATCCCCACCACCGTCCTCGCCCAGTGCGACGCCGCGGTGGGCGTCAAAAACGGCATGGACGAGCACGGGCAGAAGAACTTCGTCGGCACCTTCGCGCCGCCCTACGCGGTGCTCAACGACCTCGACCTGCTCCGGAAACTGCCCCCGCGCTACTGGACGGGCGGGCTGGCCGAGATCTTCAAGGTCGCCATCATCAAGGATGCGGCGCTCTTCCGCCGCCTGCAGCGCGATGCCGCCGCCCTGCGACGCCGCGAGGCGGCCGTGCTCGAGCCGCTGGTCATCCGGTCGGCGAAGATCCATCTGGAGCACATCCGCGACGGCGGCGACCCCTTCGAGCGGGGGTCGGCCCGCCCGCTCGATTTCGGCCACTGGTCGGGGCACAAGCTCGAGCGGCTGACGCACCACCGGCTGGGGCATGGCGAGGCGGTGGCCATCGGCATCGCGCTCGACGTCTGCTATGCGGCGGGCCGGAAGCTGCTGACGCAGCCGGAGCGCGACGCGATCCTCGACGCCCTGCACGCCGTTGGGCTGCCGCTCTGGGACGAAGCCTGCCTCGCGGAGGCGCCGGCGGGCGGCCTCGCCCTGCTGGAGGGACTCGAGGAGTTCCGCGAGCACCTCGGCGGGCGCCTGACGATCACGCTGCCGCGCGGCATCGGCGCGCGCGTCGAGGTCAACCGCATCGACCGCGCGGCGATGGCGGACGCGCTCGCCACGCTGCGCGCGGTCGCGCGCGCCCGGGGAACGGTCGGCGCCTGAGGCCCCCTGCTGGAACCCGGTCGGGACGGAGCCCGACCCTCCAGAGCCGACAACACCGGTGGCCATCCACACTGGAGGGACGACCTCCGTGTCGTCCGCCTGGGCTCCGCAAGTGCCGCATCGGCAGGGATACCTCGCCTACCTCAGCAGTATGATCGTGGAGAGCGACGACTTTTCCTCGTGCGCACCGATGTCGACATGCTGCTTGACGTCGACGCGCGGGTTGCCCCAAAGGTCGCTGGCGCCGGCCATCCATTCCTGATAGAGACCCTTGTCGCGACAGGGCGAGTGCGAAGTCAGGCGATAGTCGCGGCGTGCCGCATCCCTGAAGAGCGGATCGGCGATCACGCAATGCTCGCCGACCGCCACCGAGGTGCA
>CAZYRQ010000057.1:0-9235 GCA_964649455.1 uncultured Lentisphaerales bacterium | reverse complement strand
TTCGGTTGCCCCGGGCACGGTGCCGGCCCAGACCGGCGTGACCGCCAACCTGCCGACGCGCGCGCCGGTTGTACCGTCCGGTACCGACACGAACGCGCCCGCGGTTCCACCGGGCCGCGAAGGGGCGCGCCTGGCCCAGCGGCTCTACCGCCGCGGCGACTATGCCGCAGCCGCCGAGGCCTATCTGGCGGCTGCGCGCGGCGTCGAACCCTCTGAGGCCAACCGTTACCGCTACAACGCGGCTCTGTCACGGTACAAGGGGAACGATCCGACCGGTGCCGCCGAGACCATCCATCCGATGACCATGCTGCCGGGCCAGGCGGTCGCCGCCGAACTGTACGGGGCGGCGCGCTTCCGGGAGGCGGAGGGGCCGGGCGCCGCGACCAACACCGCCCTGCGCCTGAAGGCGCTCGAACAGGCCGGCACCGGCTTCCAGCAGGCTCTGCGGCAGGCTCCCGCCGACGCGCGCCGTCAGCGCAACCTCGACCGCGCCGTCAAGAACCTGCCCGTCCTCCGGGAGACGGCGCATATCGAGCAGGTGCTCGCGGAGCATGGCCAGACGCCTCCCGAGAGTTTGCTGAGCCGCATGCTGCAGGAGCAGCGGGCGCTGCTAGAGGAGGCGCCAGTCGGCTTCACCAACCAACCGGCCGACCGCATGATCCGCGGGCTCGAGGCGCTGGGCGCGCGCCAGCTCGCGAACAGCGACCTCTGGATTCCGCTCAAGCGCGCCCTGGTCGAGTCGCAGGCGATCACCAACGAGCAGGAGCGCGCGCAGGTCGCCGAACGGATCGAGCAGGCGCGCGACGCCATGAAACAGAGTGCGCGGCAACTGGCCGACCTCGATGGAGAGGCGATGAATCCAGCAACGCGTGCAGAGCAGGCCACCTACGGTTTCTGGCAGGCGCTGGCGATGCCCCCGGGACTGGTCGCCGAAGCCATCCTGGCGCAGACCAACGCCTGGGCCCGGCCGCAGGCGCCACGCGTGCCGTATCGTCCCGACCAGGCCGATGCCGCGCAGCTCACCGGGTTCTTCGAGCAGCGGTTCGGCCCCTGGGCCGACCAAATCCAGCAGCAGGCGCAGACCGACACGAATGCGCCCGCGCTGTCACCTGAAGATCGCGCCGAGATCGAGCGGTTGACGGCGGAGACGGTGGAACTGCACAAGCAGATACTGGCGGCGCTGCAGCAGGGTGGGGAGCGTCCGGCCGACGTGCAGTACCAGGCACTGCGGAATATGCTCCGCATCCAGGAGTTGCTGCCGAAGCAGAAGCAGCAGTCTCAGCAGCAGCAACAGCAGCAGCAGCAACAACAACAAGATCAGCAACAGCAGCAAGAGCAACAGCAGGAGCAGCAGGAACAGCAGCCAGACCAACAGCAGCAGGAAGAGAAGCCGGAAGAACCGCAGCCGGAACCGTCAAACGAGCCACCGCCCGAGGTGCAGGAGGTGCTGCGCCGGGCGCTCGAGCGCGAGAAGGAGCACGAAGAGGAAAAGCGCCGACAGATGCGCGACTTCCCGATGGCGCCGGGCGGACGGGACTGGTAGGGAGTGTTACTCCGCTTTGAACACCTCGATCTCCACCGACAGGTCGAGGGGAATGCCGTTGGGAAAGCGTTTGCGCGCCAGGCGTTCTAGCTTGCGCGGACGCGCCATCGACTCCTCCAGCGTCTTGCGCAGCGCCTCGACCGGACGGCCCTCGAAGACCGGAGCCAGGTTCGGGATGTCGGCGTCGAGTTCCGGAATGGTGATCTTGTAGGCGAGGGCGAGTCCGTCGAGGTAGCGCTTGAACTCCAGATCGCACCGGAGTTCCATGCGGCGCACCCGCGCGGTCATGCTGGCCGCGCCGATGTTCTCCTTCACCTTGAAGCGCACCGAACCCGTGGCCTCGCCGGCGAGGCGCCGGAAGGTGACGGGGCGCTTCAGTTCCTTGTCCGAGAGACGCGAAGCGAGTTTGACGGTGTCGAACTTGATCCAGTGGATCGTTTCGTAGTGTCCGAGGAGGTAGGTGTGCCGTTTCGCCCGCGAGGCAACGGATCCGTCGTAGTCCAGAGAAGCGTTCACCAGACCCGAGGGGAGCCTGGCGCGCAGGGCGGGGGCGGTCAGGCCGGGCACGAGCCGCACGACGAGCGGTATCTCGACGGGGTCGGCCTCGTCGTCGAATCTGACCCGTGCCTCGCCCGACAAGACGTAGTTCTGCGGGATCAGGCCAGGCGGGATGAGACCGGCTCTCCACCCGAGCAGGTCGTGCGCCAGCTTGCGCAACCGCGGCTCGCTCACGTCGAGCGCCGCCCCAATCTGCGGGTCCGCGACTGCCGCGCGGCCCTGGTAGGCGATCATGAAGTTGTTTGAAAGGCGGGGCAGGGTCAGCAGCAGCAGGGGACGGAGCGCCCACCCGATGGCTCCCGAAGACCACAACAGGATCAGGAACGCCGCCACCGACAGACGGCGCAGTCCCGGATGCCTCTTTTTTGCCTGCCCATCCATAGCCGCTAGCATACCATTCGCGTCCATTTGCGTCGATACGCGGCAGCGGTTCAGAAAATGGGGGTGAGCCAGCCATTCTCAATTGGGCCTCTTTTCAGCCGCCGGACGACACGGAGGTCGTCCCTACATCATTGGAAATAAAGGAACTGGAGGGTCGGGCTCCGTCCCGACCGGATGAGGACGCCAAATTGAGAATTGCTGAGATTCGCGGCGCGGTATTGGCTTTGGCGGCTGTGTTCTGCTACATTGGGTGGATGAACACACGCCATCTACCCGGCGCGCGGACGCTCCTGTCCGTTTTCGGCGCCTTTGTCCTGTCGGCCTCGGCACAGTCGTCTTTCGAGTATGCGGTGGTGCCGGCCATCAGCAACGTCAAGCGTCTGCCGGAGACCCCGCCGGACGACGGCATCTTCGGCGCCCCGGTGCAGATCATCGCGGCGCAGGGCGAGTTCGAGCCGGCTTCGCTGGTGCTGCGCGCCCCTCGCGACGTGGCCCAGGTCGTCCTCAAGCCCACGGATCTCCGGGGGGACGCGGGCGTCATTCCGGCGTCGGCGCTCGATCTCAAGCTGGTCAAGGTCTGGGTGCAGGCCGGGTGCGCCTGGCACAGCTATTTCGCCGACGCCACGGGGCGGGAACTGGTGCCTGAGCTGCTGGTCAACGACGAGCGCCTCGTGCGCGTGGACACGGAGAAACGCGAGAACTACCTGCGGGTGACCAACGCCAGGGGCGTCGAGGAGTTTGTCTGGATCAGCAATCCGCTGGAGATTGACTATCCGGTCAATCCCCAGCGGGACAAGGTGGCCGATGCCGAGGCGTTCCAGCCCTTCGCGCTGGCCGCGGGCATGTTCAAGCAGGTCTGGATGACGCTGGAGGCGCCGAAGGGCGCCCGCGGCCTCTACCGGGGCGAAATCGCGGTGACTCTCGACGGCGCGTCGGCCCCGGCCATTCCCATCGTCGTCCGCGTGCTGCCCTTCGAACTCCCGGATCCGATGACGCACTACGATCCCGCGCGGCGCTACTACGCCAGCAGCTACAACGCCAACAATCTCCAGGCCTACGTCAAGGAGAACGGGGGCGACCTGGCGCAGGCCAGCCGGCGCCTCCTCAACGAGTACACCAGTTTCCGCAACCACAACCTGCTCTACCCGATGCTCCCGACCTTCCGCGGCGGCAACACGAACCTCTTCGAGCGCCAGCTCGAGATCTACCAGCAGGCCGGACTGCGCACCGACACGGTCTTCGATGCCGTGCGCGGCATTCCCGATTACGGCTACCTGACGCATGCTGATCGCAAGAAGCCCCTGGCGGAGCAGGGGATCCCCGACTACTGGCCCGGCGAGATCCTTGGCGGTCAGGCGCTCGTGCGCCGGCACTTCGGCGCGGACACGGTGATCTACTGCTTCGGCTGGGACGAGCCGGGCATGTCGCTGCTGCGCGCCCAGCGCGCACCGTGGAAATATCTGCATGACCACGGGCTGAAGACCTACAGCACCGCGCATGCGAAGCACCTGCTCCACGGCGGCTACAACGAGGACTTCGTCAACTACGGCGGTAGCTACTCCAAGGAGGCGGCCGCCTTGTGGCACGCCTTCGGCGCGCGCATCACCAGCTACGCCTCCCCCCATACCGGTCCCGAGAACCCGGACTTTGTCCGCCGCACGCACGGCCTCGATCTCTACCTGGCCGACCAGGACGGCTGCAACAACTACATGGTCAACGGCAGTTCGTGGAACGACTTCCTCGGCGCCGACTACAACTTCCGCGCCTTCAACTGGGTCTATCCCGCGACCGACCGCCACGTCGACACGATCCAGTTCGAGGGCTTCCGCGAGGCCCTCGACGATGTGCGCTACGCGACCCTGCTCCAGCAGCTGGCCCGTGCGGCGATCGACACCGGTCGGACGGAGCACGTCTATGCCGGGCGCCTTGCGCTGCAGTATCTGGCCCTGTTGGACGGCAAGACCTGCGATCTCGGTGCCGCGCGCATCGAGATGGTCAACACCATTCTGGCGCTCCAGGCGCTGGCGAAGTCACGTTAAAGGAAGCGAGCCATGAAGTTCATCTCCCACCTGTCCGCCACGCTCTCCGCGTTCCTGCTGGCCGGCGCGCTCGGCGCGCAGACGCCGCCGCCGCCCTACCCGGCACCCCAGGTCAAGGCCAAGCTCGATGCGCTCTGCAAGGCCGCCGCCGAGCAGAGCCTCGAGGACGTGGCCGGTCTGCTCGGCGACTACCGGGCCGACGCGCGCTTCGCGCCGGAATCGCGGTTCGCCTTCGACCTGATCGACCAGGGCCTGGGCGCGAGCTTCCGCAACGCGGCGCTCACGGTGCCGAAGGCGCCCGCAGATCTGACCCCCGAGCAGATCGCCAATGCCCACTTCGCTGCGGCGAAGGTCTTCGTCGCGGCCCGCCGGTACCCGGTGGCCCAGTTCCTCGGCGCCGTGCGCCAGAAGGAGGCGCCGCGCTACGTGTGCGAGGTTGTCGCGGCGGCGCCCATCGGGGTCTATGGCTGGAAGCAATCGGCCCTCGTCAAGGAGGCTGCGCGGCGCGAGTCGCGTTTCGAGGCGTACAACCAGAAGGCCGCTGCCCTCCTGGTCAACGACGTCAACACCGTCCGCGAGACCGCCACGGCGGCACCCGCCGGTGCGTGCGGCGTCTCCTTCTTCGCGGTGGCCGATCCGCGCGGGATCCACTGCTACATCGAAAGCCGCGACGCCCAGGTCGACGAGGTGCTGGCCGGCCTCCAGAACGGAGGCATGTTCGAGATGTATCTGCAGCCCGGCGCCGGCAAGTACTATCACCAGTGGATGGCGTATATGCAGCCCATGAAGGTCGATTTCGTGGACTGGATGTCACCGAACCGTCACTTCCGCTCGCTCCGCAACTACCTGACGTGCGAGGTCGCCCCGATCCCCGAGGGCTTCGGCATCGCGATGACGATTCCCTGGACGGCGCTCTACGACACGCTGCCGGCGGACGGCGACGAGTGGGCCTTCGGCGTAATTCCCTGGATGCGCAACGGCGGCTTCACCTGGGGCAGCGGCCAGGTGCACGAGCTGAACCGCTTCGGGCGGCTCCAGTTCAAGGGACTCGGCGCGCACATGCCGGCCATCCGGCGCCAGATCGTGTTGCACGCGTGGGGCAAATACAAGCGCGAGGCAGGCGACATCAAGACCTTCTGGAGCGACGAGCAGCGCGGCGACCGCGCCTTCGACGCGGCCGTGCTGCAGCCCTTCGTTGCGCAGTTGGAGGCGCTGGGCGCCGAGGTCAAGGCCGACATGGACGCCGCCACCGTCGACAAGCTCTTCCGCGAGGCCGTGCCCTCCTGGAACGAGTTCGCCTTTGCCGTCGCGGAACGCCGGGAAGCCTACCTCCGGAACAAGCTGCTGGCCGGCGAGTAGCCGGCCGTCGTCGCCAGCCTACACGATGCCGTTGCGCCTGCGCTACGTTCTCAGCAGGCGCAACAACTGGCTAGTTATTCCCCACGTGGAAGTTCTTTGCTAGAGAATGGCGAAAAGATGCCGCGTCCGCGCAGGCGACCTCGCCGATGTCCCCCGCGCGGACGCGGCTGCGGAGCTCGATGACGGCCGGGAGGAAGCAATCGTACTCGGCATAGTGATATGCCGAGGTGAAGAAGGTCGATCCCAACCTCCGTGCCGCGGGCATCGCCTCCCAGGAGTATGGGAACGTACCCGAGCAGCCCGTCAAGGGACTCGAATACATCGAATACTGCCAGTACGACCACTGCTATATCCACCGGCTTGACGACGAGGCGCGCACCTATGCCAAGCTCGGACTCGTGCGCATGAAGACCGAGATGCCGACGAAGCAAACGGGCAGGACTCGTCCTGGAATGCCGAGTGGACAGCAACGACGAAGGCCGGAGCCGACTGCTGGACGGCCGAGATCACGCTGCCCTTCAAGTCCTTTGGCGGCGGGAAACCCGCTCCGGGCTCGTACTGGCGGCTCTCGGTCATCCGCAACACGGGCCGGCAGGAAGCCTGCGGCTTCCCGGCGGCGGTCTACCGTGATCTCAGCCTGATGGCCAAGATCATCTTCGAATGATGTGCCGATCGTCGGCGCGGGGTCTGCGAAGTGGAAACAGCAGTTCTCGAAGATGAGGTTAAGGGTTGAGTGCCCAGGCGTCGCCGCCGGGCCAGTCGGTCCAGGCGTTCCAGAGGAGGCACTTCCGCTCGCCGCTCGCGGTGACGGCCATCTTGACCATGCCGGTGTTGGCGAGCTCAAGGGCTGTCCAGTCGGGCTCGGGCGCGCCGAGAAATCGGATGAGGAGGCGGGAGAGGAAGGCACCGTGCGAGAAGACCATGATCTTGCGCTCGGGGCAGGCGAGGAGATCCTCGAGAAAGGCGGCGACGCGGTGGCCCTCGTCGGGGGTCATCGCGGCATCGTGGCGGTCGCGGGCGAGAAGGGGCGAGAGGGGCTCGTGGATGCCGGCGATGTCGGGGTGGAGGTGGCCGAGTTCGACTATCCGCGAGTCGGCTTCCATGCGCGGCGCGGTTACGCCGGCGCGGATAAAAGTCTGCTGGGCCCGCCGCATGGTGCTGACGAAGATCACCTCGGGATCGAGCCCCTTGAGACGCTCCCGCAACGTGTCGGCCTGTCGAAAGCCGTTTTCGGAAAGGTCGCAATCGTCAATCCCGGCCTGGAGCCCAACCTGGCGGTTGTTCTCCCCGTGACGTATGCCCCAGATGATTTTCGTGTACACGATTTCTACGCGCGCGGATTATACCGCTGGAACTTCAGGCTAGCGGATCATCAGCAGCGTTGACTGGAAGCCGGTGAAGGCGTAGGCGCCGATGTCGGCCGTGCCGCTGGGCTTCAGGAACGTCACGCCGTGGAGGTCTCTGGCCCCGGCCAGGATCGGGCCGGTGAGCGCGGCAGTGCCGATGGCGATCGACGGCACCACCGGACGGTAATCGCCCCTTGCCGGGTTCTTGAAGGGGAGCTCGCCGTGGAAGCACTTGCTGGCGTAGGTGGAACTCGGGTCGATATCCGACGCACAGTTCTGCATCAGGTTGAGCGCGTCGTTGTTCGCGAGTCCGGCGCGGACGACGGACGAGAGCGACTCGTTGTCGGCGAAGAGGCTGTTCACAATCAAGACCGGCACGCCGAGGGTGTTGCCCGTCTTGTAGTAGTAGATTGCGCCGTATCCGTTGCTGCTTACGTTATCCACGACGGTGCAGTTGCGGACCGTGCCGCCCGCGAGGTGGATCGGCGAGTTGACGTCCGTGCCGGTGGTGGACGAGCCGACGTTGTGCGCAACGAGGCAGGTGTCCGCAACAGCGTAGTTGTGCAGTCCGAGCGCGCCGCCGGTGTGGTTGCTTCCGCGCGCCCGCATGACATTGCCGGTGATGACGCAGTGCGTGACCAGCCCGCCGTCGAGCCGGATGCCGGATCCGCGGACGTCGTTGCCGTTCGTGATCCGCCCGTTGCGGATGACGCAGTTCGAGACCGTCCCGCCGAGCGACTTCACGTAGATGTTCGCGCCGTCGCTGTATTCGGTCAGGCCATCGGCTACTGTCAGCCCGCTGAAACCGGCGCGCGGATGGTTCAGCACCGCCAGGCAGAGCTGGGTGCTTTTCCCGCGGCGGATGACGACATCCTTTGGCACACCCGTCTCGCTCTGAATCGTGGCGCCTTCCGTGAGCGACACCTGAACGACGATCGGGTAGTCGCCCTTGCGGAGAATGATTCGCGATCCCGTGCCGGCGACGGCGATGGCGTCGTGGATGTTCGTCGCGGCGGTGTTCCAGGATGAGTACGGCGTCTCCGAGCCCGTGAAGGCCGGATCCGGCACGACGTAGATGCGGCCCTGCGCAACGTTGATCGCCTCCTGCAGCGTGGCCGTTGTATGGTTGCCCAGCGCGTCCGTGACCGTCACGGACGGCGTGTACGAACCCGTCTGGGTGTAGGTGAAGGAGGCCTGCCCGGTCGAGGTTGTCGTGGTGCCGATTCCCGTCCCGGCGAAGTCCCAGTCGTACGAGACCGCGCCCGCGGCGCCCGCGACGCTGACGATGAAGGACACGGTGAAGGGTTCCGCGCCGGAGACGGAATCCGCGATCATCGACGCCTCGAAGCCGGACGGGATCCGTTCGTAGGCGCCGATGTCGACCCCCGCATCGTCGCCCAGGCGCGGATTCCCGGCGAGGTCGCGGCCTGCCGCCATCCACGCCTCGATCAGGCCGTTGCCGACCGCCACCGAGCCGACCGTCGGCGTGAAGTCACCGTCCGGGGCGCCGACGAACGCGAGGTTGCCATGGACGCAGCCGGCGCCCGCGCCGGGGATCTCGACCGTCGTGGCGCAGGACGAGAAAAGCGAAAGGGTGCCCGCGAAGTCGTTGAACGGAACCGGCATGCCGGTCGACGTGTTGTCGGCGACGATGCAGTTGACGGCGGAACCGGCGGCGCTCTCGCGGATCCAGACGCCGCCGCAGGTCTTCGCGGTGTTCTTCACGATCGTCGAGTTGCGCAAGGAGCCGCCGGCGACGTTCACGCCGGCGACATCGGGATAGTATGACGCATTTGAGCCGTCCGACCGGTTGCCGGTCACGAGGCAGCTGTCGACCACGCCGCCGAGGAGGTCGATCGCGCCGGTGTGGCGGATGTCGGACTGTCCGCGGGCGTAGTTGTTCGAGACCACCGAATGCGTGAGACGCCCGGCGTACATCGCCAGGCCGGCCCCTCCGGATCCCTGGTTGAGCATCGTGCCGTTGCGGATGATGCAGTTCGTGACCGTTC
>CAZYRQ010000056.1:0-9329 GCA_964649455.1 uncultured Lentisphaerales bacterium | reverse complement strand
CCTACACGACGGGCGTGCCCGCGATGGTCGGCGCGATGATGATGCTCACGGGCCGCTGGCGCGGCGAGGGGGTGTTCAACATGGAGCAGTTCGACCCCGACCCCTTCATGGCGGCGCTGGGACGCCACGGCCTGCCGAGCCAAATCTTCGAGGGCCAGGTCTTCCGCTGAGACCCGTTGGCCCGACGGGCGCGGGCCGCGGTGGTGAAATATGGGGGATTTTCGATCCAGGCGTTCACAAATTTGACGAATCTTGCCCCAAATGCGAGGCGATACTGGATGTCGCTGGCCTCGTCGCATCTGACGTCGACGTACGCTTGCATGATCCATGGACAAGTTGGCACGTCACCTGCATGTTACCGAGTCGATGAAGCTGCTGCGCCAAGCGCGAGCGATGATCCTGCGGTGCGGGATCGCCGTGTCCCTGATGGTCTCCGGACTGTCGGGTCTGGTGCTGTGCGTGGGTTCAGACGGGCGTCTGGCGATTGAAACCGCACGCCACGATTGCTGCGCGGATGAAGGCGAGCCGTCGACACACCCTGAAAACACGGAAAACAGGCAGAAGTGCTTCGACGATAACTGTGGCGGGTGCGTCGATGTGTCGCTTTCGCTTGACAACCTGTCGCACCCGGATGCCACGCACGGGCAGCGCAGGCGTACCGCGCCGGAGCGCCTGTACCGTGTGACGTACGTTTCCATGCGTGACGGAACCGCTATACACTGGTTGACTGGGGCACCCTCCCGACCGCCGGTCGGCGCGCCCTGGCACCTCTCCCCTGCCCTGCTCGTGCGCCGCACGGCTTTTCTGCTGATTTGATCCGCCCCCGCTCAGCCATCCCCGCCGGTTCCACGGTGTAGCGGATGGTTTCCCCGTTTCGGCACTCATCCCGCTGACCGCCGCGACTTGTCGCGCCACCGGGCGATTTCAACGAGACGGTTCCGATCTGAGACGCACCGAGATGACAGGAGCACTGCATGTTGAGCGGACGAATAACCATTGTTTTACTGGCAGGCGCGGCAGCCGGCCTGCTGATGCCGGGATGCGCCACGCGCGGATACCCGCCGGCGGCTTCACTCCCCGGAGCGCATGACGGCACCTATACACCGTCGAATTTAACGCACCCAGGGCCGCGCGGCGCGGCTTCCCTACCCGATGTGCCGACCGGCACCCTCACGCTGGAGCAGGCGCTCGCCGGAGCGCTGTCGCGCAGTCCGGAGCTGGCGGCGCAAGCCGCCGAGGCCCGGGCGGCGACCGCGCGCCTCCAGCAGGCAGGAGCGAGGGCTAACCCGGAGATCGAGCTTGCGGTCGAAGAAGTTGACCGCGACGGCGCGGGCTTCGATTCGGCGGAAATGGGCGTGACTGTCGCACAGGCCCTCGAACTGGGCGGCAAGCGCCACTGGCGCAAGCGTGTCGCCGAAGCTGAAAACGAGCAGGTCGGCCGGGACACCGAGAGCAAACGGCTCGACGTCCTCGCCGAGACCGCCCGCCGGTTCGTAGCCGTGCTTGCGGCGCAGGAACGCCTCGACCTGGCGCAGTCGGCGGTCGAGCTGGCGGAGAAGACGGATGCCGCCGTCGCCGAGCGCGTCAAGGCGGGCAAGGAACCTCCGCCGCAGGCGGCGAAGAGCGCGGCCGAGCTGGAATTGGCCCGTCTCGACGCGCTGGCCGCCGAACAGGCGCTCGGTGTCGCCCGCGGGAGACTCGCGGTGATCTGGGGCGCGGAGACCGCCACGTTCGACAGGGCGGTCGGCCGACTGAACCGCCTCAACGGCGCCCTGCCCCCCCTCGATGCCTTGCGCACGCGGTTGGCGGCCACACCCGATCTGGCGCGCTGGGATGCGGAGCTTAGTTTGCGCCGCGCGGCGGTGGCCTCTGAAAAAGCGGCGCGCATCCCGGAACTGGAGGCCTCGGCCGGTTATGTGCGTTTCAAGGAGGATGGAACGGACGCTCTGGCCTTCGGACTCAGCATGCCGCTGCCGCTTTTCGACCGCAACCGCGGGAACCTCGACGCTGCGCGGCAGGAATTGGCCAGGGCGGAAAGCGAACGGACGGCGGCGGCCGTGGCCTTGGCCGTCAACCTGGCCGAGGCGCATGCCAGCCTTCTGGCGGCGCACGGACGGGTCGCGACGCTGCAAGCCAAGGTGGTTCCGGTCATGGAACAGGCCTGCGAAGCGGCGCGCGCAGGCTACCAGCAGGGCAAGTTCGGCTTTCTGGATCTGCTTGACGCGCAGCGCAGCCTGATCGAAACGCGGATGTCGCTGGTGGATGCGCTGAGCGACTACCACGCCGCCTGGATCGATATCCGGCGGATGACGGCAAACGGCATCGATGATTTCAACAGCGACGAGATGGAGGACTAGGAGCATGCAGGCAATTTACAACTGGGTTTTGTCAAAAACGGCCGCGCGGGGGATGATCCTGGCGGGAGGGCTGTGCCTGGCGGCGACCGCCTACGGGCAAGACGACCATGACCACGCCGGCCACGCCAACGCGGCCGAGACCGAAGCGCCCAGCGCAAAAGCAGCGGCAAACGATCACGCCGGCCACGCCCACGCGGCCGAGACCGAAGCGCCCAGCTCAAAAGCAGCGGCAAACGAGCATGCCGGCCACGACCACGCGGAAACGAACGCGCCGCACGATGAACATGCCGGAGAGGCGGAGGAGGGCGGGCTGCGGCTGACGGCGGAGCAGCGCACGCGTTTCGGCCTCGTCGTCCGAGCCGCCGGACCGGGCAACCTGCGCAACGAAGTCCGGTTACCGGGCGAGATCGTGTTCAACGAAGACCGCGTGGTGCATCTGGTGCCGCGCGTGGCGGGCATCGTCCGCACCGTGTCCAAGAGCATCGGCGACTCCGTGGCGGCCGGGGAGGTTTTGGCGGTGATCGACAGCCGGGAACTGGCGGATGCCAAGTCGGAGTTTCTTGCGGCGAGCGCGCGGTGCGCCCTGGCGGAGAAGAACTTCACGCGCGAGAAGACCCTGCGCGAGAAGCAGATCTCGCCGGAGCAAGACTACCTCGAAGCCGAGCAGGCCCTGTCGGAAGCACGCATCGCTCTGCGTTCGTCCGAGCAGAAACTGCATGCCCTGGGTTTCAACGAGAATGAGGTTGGCGCGCTCGATACCGTGCAGGACGCCTCGATCACGCGCTACGAAATCCGGTCGCCCCTCGCCGGCGTTGTGATCGAAAAGCACATCTCCCTTGGCGAAAGCCTGGCGGCGGATGCCGATATCTTCACCGTCGCGGATTTGAGCAGTGTCTGGGTGAACCTGACGGTGTACACCCGGGATCTGGGCTCGGTTCAGGCCGGCCAGGAGGTGGGGCTGCGGATGGAGCACAGCGGCGCGCAGGCGCGGGGCGCCATCGCGATGGTCGCGCCGTTCGTCGACGTGTCCACGCGTTCGGCGACGGCCCGCGTGATTCTGGACAACCCCGACGGCCAATGGATGCCCGGCACCTTTGTGTCGGGCTTCATCGCCATGTCAGCAAAGGAACTGCCCGTCGTCGTGCCGCGTCAGGCCGTGCAACACATCGACGGACGCGATGTCGTGTTCATCGAGCATGAAGGAAGCTTTGAGATGGCCGCAGTGACGACGGGCCGTTCGGACCGCGAGCATATCGAGGTGGTGTCCGGTCTCGATCCGGGAACACCCTACGCGGCGGAGGGCGCCTTTCAACTCAAGGCGGCGATCGTCACCAGCGCCATGGGATCGCATGCCGGACATGGCCATTGAGCGGGGTGAACCATGATTGACCGTCTCACGCAAGCTGCCATCAAACTGCCGGGACTCGTCGTGCTGGCCGTGATCGCCGTGCTGGGCCTCGGCGTGTACCAATACCGTCGGATGCCGGTGGACGCCTTTCCGGACATCTCGCCCATCATGGTGCCGGTGTTCGCGGAAGGCCACGGCATGGCGCCGGAGGAGATCGAGCGCCTGATCACCTATCCGATCGAGTCGGCCATGAACGGGCTCCCGGACGTCACGCAGATCAAGTCGACTTCGGCCTTGGGCATGGCGGTGGTGTATGTCTATTTCAAGGATGGCACCGACATCTACTTTGCGCGTCAGCTCGTGGCGGAACGGCTGGCGGGCGTGATGGCGGAACTGCCGGAGATGCACGAGCCGCCGACGCTCGGTCCTATCTCGACCGGCCTCGGGCAGATCTTCCTGTATTACCTGGAGGCCGATCCCGCCGTGGTGGACACCGAGGGGAAGCCGCTGGACACCTGGCTGCGGGAGTTGAACGACTGGCTGGTCAAGTTCCAGCTCCAGACCGTTCCCGGGGTCACGGAAATCCTCTCGGTTGGCGGACATGTCCTGCAATACCAGATCCGGGTCAATCCGGACGCGCTGCTGAAGTACAACCTGACGCTGGATGCGCTGGTCGAGGCTGTCCACGCAAACAACCGGAACGTGGGCGGTCAGTTTCTCGTCCTGGGATCCGAGGAGCACCTGGTGCGCGGCGTCGGGCTGCTGGACAGCCTGGACGATATCCGCACCATCGCCGTCAAGGAGGATAGCGGGCGGCCCATCCTGCTCTCCGACGTGGCCGAGGTCGCCTACGGCAACGAGATCCGGCGCGGCGTGGTCACCCGCAACGGCGAACGCGAGGTGGTTTCGGGGATGGTCTTGAAACTGTTTGGAGAAAACACGTCGCAAGTCATCGCGCGCCTGTACAACAAGGTCGAGGAAGTCAGGCGCTCGCTGCCCGCGGGCGTGACGCTGGTGCCCTACTACGAGCAGGCGGAATTGATCACAAACGCGACGTGGACGGTGAAGGAGTCCCTGTTGATCGGCGGCCTGCTGGTCATCATCACGCTAACCGTGTTTCTGGGCAACCTCCGCTCAGCCTTCATCGTGGCCGTGTCGCTGCCGATCAGCGCGCTGATCGCCGTGCTGTGCATGGGCTGGCGGGGCATCTCGGCCAATTTGATGTCGCTCGGCGGCATTGCGATCGCGATCGGCATGCTGGGCGATGGTGCCATCGTGATGGTGGAGAATCTCTTCCGGCATCTCGGGGAGCGGCACGACCGCGGCGTCTCGAAGGCTGATATTATCTGCGGGGCGGCGCGCGAGGTCAGCCGGCCGATCGTGTTCTCGATCATGATCATCATTGCCGTCTTTCTACCCCTCTTCACGCTCGAGGGCGTCGAGGGCAAGATGTTCACGCCGATGGCCTTCACGATCGCCTTCGCGCTTGCGGGCTCGCTGCTCTGCGCTGTGATCGTGGCGCCCGTGCTGTCGTTCTACCTCCTGAAGCAGGCACCGTCAAAGGAGCTGGCGCTGGTCCGCGTGCTCAAACGGGTCTACCGCCCGGCGCTGGCGGCCGCCGTCCGCTTCAAGTTCGTCGTCATGGGCGCGGCGCTGGCGGCCCTGGCCGGCAGCCTGGCGCTGGCGCCGCGGCTGGGAACCGAGTTCATCCCCACGCTGGAGGAGGGCTCGATCCAGATCGGCGTGACCCTGGCGCCCTCGATCTCGCTGGAAGCGGCCACGCGGCTCGTCATGGAGATGGAGAAGGAGATCGCGGCCTTTGAACCGGTGGTCGAGACGGTCTCGCGCATCGGCCGTCCCGAGGCCGGCAGCCATCCGCACCCCGTCAACTATGCCGAGGTCCACATCGGGCTGAAGCCCTTCGGAACATGGAAGACGTACCGTAACAAGACCGAGCTGATCGCCGCCATCGCGCAGCGGCTCAAGCCCTTTCCGGGTGTGCAGCTCAATTTTTCGCAGCCGATCCAAAACGCGTTCGACGAGCTGCTCTCGGGGATCAAGGCGCAACTGGCGATCAAGATCTTCGGCGAGGATCTGGCGGTCTTGCGCGCGAAGTCCGAGGAAATCCGCGCGTCGATCGACAACATCCCCGGCCTGGTGGATCTTTCGGCGGAACAGAACTTCGGCCAGCCCCAGGTGCAGATTGTCGCCAACCGCGAGGCCTGCGCGCGCTACGGCGTGACCGTCGGCGCGATCATGGAGATGGTGGAACTGGCCGTGGGCGGCGAGGTGATCGACCATATCTACCTCCACACGCGCCGCTTCGGCATCCATCTCCGCTTCCAGGAGCCCTTCCGCGCCGATCCGGAGGCCCTGCGGAACCTGCTGGTGCCGACCGGCAGGGGCGCGGTGATTCCGCTGTCGCAGGTCGCGGAGGTGAAGCAGGTCGTGGGCCCGATCCAGATCAACCGCGAGAAGAACCAGCGTCGCTGGATCGTGCAGGGCAACGTGCGCGGACGCGATCTCGGTAGCGTCGTGGCCGACATCCGGCAGCGCATTGCCGACAAGGTCGAACTGCCGCCGGGCTACCTGATCGAGTACGGCGGACAGTTCGAAAACCAGCAGCGCGCCATGCGGCGGCTCTCCCTCATCGTGCCGACGGCGATTGCCCTGGTTCTCGTGATGCTCTGGCTGGCATTCGGCGTCATGCGGCATGCGCTGATCATCCTCGTCAACGTCCCGCTGGCGCTGGTGGGCGGCATCCTGGGGCTGCTGGCGACCGGCGAATACCTTTCGGTGCCCGCCGCAGTCGGATTCATCGCCCTCTTCGGCATCGCGGTGCAGAACGGCCTGGTGCTCGTGACCTACTTCAACGACCTGCGGGCGGGCGGGAAAACCGTCGGCGACGCCGTGCGGGAGGGCGCCGAGCTCCGCCTACGGCCCGTGCTGATGACGGCTCTGACGACGGTGCTCGGCTTGCTGCCGCTGCTCCTGGCGCAGGGCATCGGCGCCGACGTGCAGCGTCCGCTCGCCGTCGTCGTGGTCTTCGGCCTGACCACATCGACCCTGCTCACGCTGTTCGTTATCCCGGCCGTCTATGTCTGGGTCGAGGAACGCGTGGAGCGGAAAACCCAGCGGAAATCGCCGGCCTGACCCAGTTGGTGGTTGCGGAACACCCTGTGCGGCGATACGATAGGGGCATGAAACGGGGGCGACGACCGGTTGGCGAGGCGTGGTATGCCGCGTAAAGCCGACTACCGCGTGCAGGGACTAGACTGCGCCGAGGAGGTGGCCATCCTGCGCCGCGAGGTGGGCGCGCTTCCCGGCGTGATCGACCTGGAATTCGACGTGGTCAACGCCCGGCTGAGCGTGGAGTACGATGCCGCGGCTGTCGCGCCGGAGCGGATCGTCGCCGCGGTCGATGCCACGGGGATGAAAGCCTTGCCATGGGACATCCGGTGTGTCGCGCCGTCAGGCTCCTTCTGGGAGCAGCAGGGTCGACTGGTACTGGCCGTCCTCGGCGGCGTGCTGCTGGTGGCGGGATGCGTCACCCACTGGATGTTACACGGCAGCTTGCTGGAGGCCTTGGCAGGCGCCCCCGCGGAGACGCACGCGTTCCCCTTGTCCGTCCGGCTGCTCTACGGGGGGGCGGCCGTGGCCGGCGCCTGGTTTGTCATGCCCAGGGCCGTCTCGACCGCGCGTCGTCTGCGGCCGGACATGAATCTCCTGATGGTGCTGGCCGTCGTCGGCGCGATGGCGATCGGGGAGTGGTTCGAGGCCGCGACGGTGGCCGTCCTGTTTGCCGTGGCGCTGCTGCTCGAGCACTGGAGCGTGGAGCGCGCCCGACACGCCATCGGGGCCTTGCTGGATCTCTCGCCGCGGACGGCGCGGATCCGCGGTTCGGATGGCGGCGAACTTCTTGAGCTACCGGTCGGGGAGGTTCCGCCCGGTGCCCGGGTGGTCGTTCGTCCGGGCGAGCGGATTCCGCTGGATGGCGACGTCACCCAGGGTGAAACAACCGTGAACCAGGCCCCGATCACCGGTGAGTCGCTGCCCGTGGCGAAGCGGCCCGGCGATCCGGTGTACGCCGGCACGGTCAACCTGGATGGCGTTCTCGAATTTCAGTCGACCCGGCCGGCGACCGACACGACGCTGGCCCGGATTGTTCATCTGGTCGCGCGCGCGCAGTCCCGCCGGGCGCGGAGCGAGCAATGGGTGGACCGGTTCGCCGTTCACTACACTCCCCTCATGATGTTCGCGGCCCTGGCCGCCGCGGTGCTGCCGCCGCTGCTGTTCGCCGTGCCCTGGGCGGATGGAGTCTACCGCGGGCTGGTCATCCTGGTGATTGCCTGCCCCTGCGCACTGGTCATCTCCACGCCGGTGAGCATGGTCTCGGCGCTGACCGCCGCGGCCCGGGCCGGCGTGCTCGTCAAGGGTGGGATCTTTCTCGAGACCGCGGGACGGCTGAAGGCGCTGGCCCTGGACAAGACCGGGACCTTGACGCGCGGCCAGCCCGACGTACAGCGGATCGTCCCTTTCAACGGGCACACCGCGGAGGACGTGCTGGCGCGTGCCGCGGCGCTGGAGTCCGGCAGCGGGCATCCGCTGGCACGGGCGATCATCCGCCAGGCGCGCGCGGCCGGCCTCCGGCCTCCGGCGGCGTCGGGATTCCGCTCCCTGCCGGGCAAAGGCGCCGAGGCGCTGCTGGACGGGCGGACGTTCTGGATCGGCAGCCATCGTTTCCTGCACGAGAAGGGGCAGGAGACGCCCGAGGTCCACGCGCGGGCGCTGGAACTGGAGGATGCCGGACACACGGTGGTCGCCCTGGGCCACGACACCCATGTCTGCGGCCTGATCAGCATCGCCGACAGCCTGCGCGACGGCGTGCCGCGGATTCTGGACGCCATCAGACGGGCCGGCGTGGAGCGGGTGGTGATGCTCACCGGCGACAATGAGGGGACGGCGCGCGCCATCGCGGCCGAGGCCGGCATCGACGAATTCCACTGCGAGCTGCTGCCCGAGGACAAGGTCGCGGTCATCGGCCGGTTGGTCCGCGAGCACACGCACGTGGCCATGGTCGGCGACGGCATCAACGATGCCCCGGCCCTGGCGGCGGCCACACTCGGCATCGCCATGGGCGCGATGGGAACGGACACGGCGCTGGAGACGGCGGATGTGGCGCTCATGAGCGATGAGTTGTCCCGGTTGCCGTGGCTGATCCGGCACTCGCGGCGGACGCTGGGCATCATCCGGCAGAACATCGCCTTCGCCCTCGGGCTCAAGATCGTGTTCATCGCCCTGACGATGGCCGGCAGCGCCTCGCTCTGGATGGCGATCGCGGCCGACACCGGCGCCACCTTGCTCGTGGTGTTCAACAGCCTGCGGCTGCTGGGGGCGGCCCCGGCGCCAGAAGGGCATCGGCGGGGCCCGTGACTGCAAACCACCACGCCCCGCGTGGAAGCGGCCCGCCGACAGCGGGGCTTCTCACGTCGCGGCGGTCGCCGGGCAGCCGGGACAGGCGTGGCCGCAGGTGATATCCTCGCCGCTCCAACAGTAGGTGCAGAGCTGCGCGCGCGGCAGACCGATGGCCGCGACCATGTCCTCCAGCCGCTGGTAGTGCAGCG
>CAZYRQ010000055.1:0-9384 GCA_964649455.1 uncultured Lentisphaerales bacterium | reverse complement strand
GCGAGAGCCTGACCTACGGCGAGGCCGACGTCATGCTGCGCCGCATGCTGGCCTCGCAGGGCGCGCCGGAAGAGCAGATGGAGGCGATCCTGCAGCAGATGGGGCCCTCCATGCGCGGTCGGATCGTCGAGCAGTTCGTCGGTTCCACGCTGCTGAAGCACGAGGCCGTCGCCCGCAAGATCGAGATCGGCGACGCCGAGGTCGAGAGCGCCCTCAGCAACCTGACCACGCGCCTGCCGCCCGATACCGATCTCCAGACCGCGCTGACGCGCATGGGCCTGACGATGGAGCAGGTCCGCAAGGACATCCGCGACAACGAGCGCATCCGCAAGCTCTACGAGAGCGAGACGGACAAGGTGCCCGCCGCCACGGAAGAGGAGATCACCGCCTTCTACGCTGAGAATGCCGCCCAGTTCTCCAAGGGCGAGGAGATCGAGGCGCGCCACATCCTGATCGGCGCCCGCGACGCGGACGAGGCCAAGAAGGCCGAGGCCAAGGCCAAGGCCGAGGGGCTCCGCAAGCAGCTGGTCGAGGGGGCCGACTTCGCCGCGCTGGCGGCCGCGAACTCCGACTGCCCGAGCAAGGCCGAGGGCGGCTCGCTGGGCTCGTTCGGCCGCGGCCGCATGGTGCCGGCCTTCGAGCAGGCGGCCTTCGCGCTGGCGACCAACGCGATCTCCGAGGTGGTCGAGACGCCCTTCGGCTATCACATCATCCAGGTCACGGGCCGCACCGAAGGCGGCAAGACGTCGATCGAGGAGGCGCACGATCAGATTGCCGAGCAGCTCGCCGGCCAGAAGAAGAACGCGGCTTTCGAGACCTTCATCGAGGGCCTGCGCGCCAAGGCCACGATCATACAGGACAAATCCGCCGAGCCGGCGCCCGCCGCCGAACCGGAAACCGCGATTGAGTCGACCCCCGCAGCACTCACCGACGAGCCCGAGCCCGCCGCCGAGCCGACGCCCGCAGCACCCGCCGCCGAGCCGGCGCCCGCAGCACCTGCCGCCGAGCCGGCGCCCGCAGCACCCGCCGCCGAATAGAACCCACTGACCGGTGCTATCGGGGCAGGCGGCCTGTTGATTGCAGGCTGCCTGCCCTTTTTAGGTTCCGGCCTGCGCCTCCCGGCTTGAACCGCGCTTCCTACTGGCCTATAATCCGGTCGTTTCCCGCCAGCATAGCTCAGTTGGTAGAGCAGCTGATTTGTAATGAAGAAAAGGCCGTTTTTATTGTGGTTTTTGCGTGTTTTTGACCTCCGGGACTCTTGAATTTTCTCCTGCGGCCGTCCCAGTTCCGTCCCAGACTCTGCGTCCCAATTCCGTCCCGGAATCGGCGTCCCGATGGCGTCCCGATCCCGTCCCAAAGCGGTAGCGGCCTGCGGGTGTTCGGGCTGATTGCGGCGTGGGGCAGGATACGCTCGAGGGTGGTTGGGACGGCGAGGTTGTCCTCCTCGGCCCGGGTGTTGGATTAGCCGCCCAGGCACACGCCGGGGCGGAGTTGTCGACATCCGCGCCGGAGGGCCCCTGATAGCCCGCAGGCGCGGTTGTCGGCACCTCCTGGATGACGTGGCGGCAAATCCCCACGAGCGAACCGTATTCGCCCAGATCGGTGCATGTTTGCGCGACGCTATGCGTGAGCGGTCTGGGTGAACCCGTTACATTGTGTCTGGCGCTGCCCCTGTTTGTCAGGTCGCCTGGTCGCCGGCAATGAGGGCCAGGACATCGCTTTCCCTGAAGCCTGCGGCGCGTCCCCGTCCAGGAAGGTTGACTCGTCTCAGAACCCCCTCGGCCGCCAGATGGTCCACGCTTCTTGTCGTGCGACTAAGCAGTCGTGCAACCTCGTTGCGCCGCATCAGCCGCATGCCGGCCAGCTTATCGGCGGTTTCGGGCTTGGCGCCACCGCTGCGAATGGCAGCCATGATCCTTGTCCGCTCATCAGGCGGAACGCTTGGATCCGCGCTTAGAATGGACTGAATGGCGGCCTCTGTTGTTACAAGCATATTCCCCTCACCTTCTGTTGTATTCCCTCGATGACTCCGGAACAAATTACGTCCCTTCACACCCCACGCGAAAAATCAACATTTTTGGCTGTCGTGACGATGTTGGCAGGATGCGCGCGGCAGCTTTTTGCCGGTTGCTGGCCGAAATTGATGGCCTGGAGATGTCGCGGGCGGAAATACTCCCGCGTTAGTGCTGATCGGCCCCCAAGGTGGCGTTTGCGAGGGGGGGCGTGAGATGGAATAGTGGTGCAAATGTGTGTGCGGGAGGCTGATTCTGGGCGCTGAAGCGTGCCGCCCGTGGGAAAAAATGTTGAAAAATGTTGTGTGTTGTATGGACGTGGTATCGGCATCGGACGCATGCGTGAGGATGGAAACCGCCGCAAGACCGGTTTTCCCGGCTTTTGGCGTCGTCCTCACGCGGCTGGATGTGGTACGCCTTCCCCGGTGCGCACAAGGAGACGCCGGAGGTCCAGGACTTCTGGAGCTACCTCACAAACCAGATCTTCGGGGTTGCAAAACCCATGAAGATGGGAAAACCGGCACGGTGAAGCCAGCGGCTGCAGGACGCGGGGGCGCGAGGCGCCCCCGCGGGAAAGGGGTGAAGGACATGGCGATGCTCTATCCATTTCCGGCCAGGACGGCGGAGCTGCTGGAGCGCTTTCCCGTCCAGGGGGAGGCGCACCGTTGGATCGCACGGATCGCGGCAGGGCTGCGGGGCACGTTCAACGAGGAACGCTGCTTCACGGTGCTTTCGCGCCTGTGCGAATACGTGCAGCACAGGCGGATTCCCGAACGGGAGATCCGCGATGCCGTGCGCTTCGTGTATGGCGGCCGGGCTGCGGCGGCAGGCGGCGGGCGGAGGGGCCGGCCGCCGACGGCGTACGCCACGGCACGGAGGAGGACGACCTTCGACTGGCCGGAGGCCGACGGGGAGCTGATGGCGCGTGTGATCGCCACGGTGGAGCCGTTGTTCGATCCGGCCCGCGATGCGGGGGTGTGGGCGGACGAGGCGCTGCAGGAGCTGTTTGCGCCGGGGGAGCTGGTCTGCATGGGGGCCGTGAGCGAGAGGCCGCTGGTGCGGCCGGTCGAGGCGGTGGCGGCGCATGCGGACGGGCGAGCGATGCAGCGCTGGCCGATCCTGATGGAGGTCTTCCCCACCAAGGAGGCCAGGCGGGGCAGGCGGGGCTCGCGGAAGGGGGGGCGGGGGCGTGAGGGGTGAGGGCGGGAAGGGTTGAGGGAGAGCGGGGGCGACGACGAGCGTGAATCTCGTTTCACACGGCGTCCGCGCCGGGTGAAACGAGATTCACGCTCTTGTTAGCCTTCCTCTTCTGGTATCAAGTCCATCTGCCCGTTTTCAGAGCATTCACCGAACTTCTTGCCTTTCAATGGGCGGAGGTCGATCACGGCACCGAACTTGGCGAAGATGGAAAAGAATCTGTCGAAGTCCTTACCCCAGTAGACCATTGCACAGGACATCGGTGCGCCTTTGCCGCCGTTCTGCCCATTGACGAGGAACTTGAGGCGTGTGTCGTACAGGAAACAGACTGCAGTTGCCCTGCCAAATACATTATTCTTCCAGTGGCCGGTGTTTGTGGCAACTGGCACAAGAGCGAGAACTTCGGATTTGTATTCCTTATTGGCGATGGTACAGCGGCACAACCACTTCTTGATCGAAGTGCCACGCTCCTTGTCTATTCCGTATGGCGGATTCACGTAGATCGTAGGGAAATCCCAAGTCTCTCGGAGGCCGTCATGCTTGGGCAGGCGGTATTCCGTCTGCGCGTCCACGATCGAGTACTCGTTTGAACAGGGGTCAAGGGCGATCTGCCCACCAAAGAACTCACGCACCGCGTTGACGTACTTCTCCGGTGTGCCCCATTCCTGACTGAGTGTGTTCAGTGTCCGGCCGGCACTCATGCGTGAATCTCCTGCCAGTTCTTGACCTTCAGTGTGTCGAGTTCGCCTTTGAGAACCGAAAGGTTCTTGCCCGCTGGGGCGATGATGTTGAACCAGTCCGCAATGGTCTTCACGTGTGACTTGAAGTAGGACTGAAGGGCGGCGTCCGCAGCAAGGGCGACCTGCACTTTAGTGAACTGGTTGCCGCCTTTCTTGCCGGTGTAACTGGCAAGAAACGCCTTTCGGGCCGCCGCAAGTTCCGCAGCCGGGTGGAGAAGCAATTCGTCAATGAACTGGGCAATACCCGCATCGGTCAGGAACAGCAACCAGTCGTAAGACTGAGCCAGCACCTTCAGTTCTTTGTTGTGGTTCTCTGACGTGAACCAGTTGCCGTGATTGCTCACGACGCCGACGGTCAAAATGAAGCGTGAAAGCAGTTCTGGATCGCCCGACGCAATGATCTCGGCCATGAGTCTGTAGTAGTCGCCATGCCGAAACGATCCGTCACGCTTCTGAATGAGACCGCCCATGCTGCCATCGGTCAATCTGATCTTCTGCAATGCAGAGACCGTCCGGGCGACGTAGGCACCCTGCTTCGCCTTCTCAATCGTCTGCGGCCCCTTGCGCATACCTTCCTCGACCCCGACCCGTTTGCACTCGAAAATGGCAAAGGGACGGCGGCGAAGGGTGGCGACGGAGTACCGCCCGGTCTTCTTGCCAAGACTGTCAAGGTAGGCGTTGAGGAACGTTTCGCCGCAATCGCAGACCGTGCATGAGTTTCTGAGAACCAATTCGTTGCTCAGGAGGGCACTGGTCTTGATCGAGTTCGCAGGGATCGACAGCGCGGCAACCTCTGGGAGTTTGGCAATCTTGTGCGCCGTGATAGGCAGACTATCCCGGTTGAAGTCAACCGTGACGAGCGGAGTTGACGGATGGAGGCTGTATTCGACGTTGTGCGTGATGTCGTCGTTTCCGAACTCCGGTAACGGTTTCTCTATCGCAACATTCCGCTCAAGGCCCCACGCCTTGAGCGAGTAGAATGTGATGAGTTCGACGAGGGTGCCGAGAGCTCGGCCAGCGGCCTTTTTCGAGTCCTTGGCGTAGTGAAAAACCTTCTCGGTGAGAACCTTTTGTAACTGGTCAACTGATGGGTATGACATTCTCTGTTTTCCCTTTCTCCGTTTCATCTTCTTTCGCCAACGCCCACCTTCACCGGACGTGAACCCGTTAGGGTTCACGGTACGGTGCGAGGTGTTGTTGGCAGAATTCTAGAACTCTTTACCATCCCGTACAGGGCAAAGTAGTCGAGATCGCCTGCATGGCGATTTGACGGGTGCCAGAAATCGACCATGTAGAAGCGCGTAGTCTTATAGAGGTGCGTCCTTAACCGTTCGACTTGGCCCAAATGCGCGCTGACCAAGTGCCATGTCGAACCGCAGACGACAATATCCGGAGAGATTATCTGAAGTTGCCGTTCGAGGTATCGCCAGTCCTTCGTTATATAGTGGATCAAGTCCTCATCGTTCGACGAACTGCCGCCGTCGCTCTTCTTTATGTTGACGACTGCCGTTGAACAAAGGGCCTCCCCCAGAACACTCTCAACTTCGGGTTTCCCATCATGGTCGGGAAAATCAAGGTCGTCTCCGCGCGCCAATCCCAGAATGCAATAGGCCCATCGGGAAAGATTCCACCACATCTTGCCTTTGGGCCGTTGCCTCATGCCGTTTCGCACCCATTCAGCGAGGTCCCCTTCGGGACCTTGGGTCTTGGATTCGTTAGCCTCCTTCAACAGGAAGACGATCTTAACGGGGGCTCCTTTCCACAGTTGTGGGTCAATAATTCCGTCTTTGACGAAGATGCGACAATCCCGGTGGAGTTCTGAAGCGCGCCACTCCGCGAAGAGTTCATCCATTATTCTTTGCATCTTTGTCTCCTGCCAACATCGTATTCTGCGTCACGCATATTGGGGGCGCAGTAACGCGAAACCGTGTAAACCGTCATTGGCTGCATTGCTAGAATCCTGATAATCAATGGATCGAGCAGCGGGGCTTGACGCATATCAGAACGCGGCGAATGGACATCATATGCGTCAGGACGCGGTGCAGAAGTCCCAAAACAGGACAAGTTTAGGTCATGCGGGAGGAAAGGTCAAGGGCGGATCAGTTGTCAGGGTGCAGGGGTCACGGGTTCAGTGGCGAGAAGACAGGAGGCAGGAGGCAGGAGACGGGGAGCGGAGACCGCTGGGCATGGCGACACCGCCGTGGCTTGGCGGGGTGGCTTTGGCGGGGCTTTGCCCATTCGGAGCGGGTTTTGCGCCGGGATCCGCCGGGCGGCGGGGGGCGCGGCAGGTGGCGCGTGGCGCGCAACCGCGAGTAATTACCCCCCCAGCCCCCCCCCAGGGGCGGGGTTGATATGATGAGAAATCTACAGTGTTTGTGGGTGGTTTTGGTGGGTTCTTGCGGGGAAAACGGCGTGGGGAAACAACGGCGTATCAAGGGGAGTGGCCTTTGTTACGGGGCGCGGAGGGGGGCGGAAGAAGGGGCAAATGGCGGGGCGGCGTGAGCCGCCCCAGGGCGCGCGGGTAGGTCGGTAGGGAGCGGGTCGGGTTGTGAAACGGTGAGCGCCGCCTGGTCAGGTGCGCCGACCAGGACGGGAGGCGCCCCGCACTTCCCCGGCCGCTATCCTGCGGCCGCTGCGGGGCGCCGGGACTACATGATAAGCAATGCAGGGTGAGCGTGAACAATGCAACTCATCGTTGAGGGAACCGCGAAGCGGGCTCCGAATACGGTGGTGTTGCTGATTCGACCCCGTTCATCATGATTCTGAAGGGTTTAGCCGTGAACAGAAGGGCTACAAGCACAGCGCCAGCCACTGTTCCGCATGGCCGGACAACCATGGCCGCGATGACGCTCACCACCAGAATGAGCCACCACGCCCAGCGGCATCGCGCCTGGGTTCTAACGGCGACTAAAGCGTGCAAACTTGCCCCCACGAGGAAAAGAACTCCAATCCCGACGCCAAGGAAGTACAAGACAACGGCATAACCAAATGCCGTGCGAAAGCCTTGAAAATCGCCCGCGCCACGGTGCGAGAACATCCAGGTCAAGAACGCGGCGATAACGACCGCCATGACCACCGGACTCAATATGGCGAGATTCGCAATCTGTCTCAGTCGTTTCATGTCTCGTGGTCGAACATGTGAACATGCCGTTGCCACAACAAGATGATAGTAGACCGATAGGACTCGGGAGGCAAGCAAGGCTTGGGGGCGTGATGGTGGTTGTGAT
The DNA here is from genome assembly GCA_964649455.1 of uncultured Lentisphaerales bacterium. Lineage (GTDB taxonomy): Bacteria > Verrucomicrobiota > Kiritimatiellia > RFP12 > JAAYLN01 > JAAYLN01. The sequence continues at coordinate 2,208 of CAZYRQ010000055.1, read as the reverse complement.
GATGTGGTTCTGATCCGGGGGGAGGAGGATGAAAAGGCTTGCTGCGTTGGCGCAACGCGGCGGGGGCTGCCGGGGCCGGGGGTGGGGAGAGAAAGCATCGACAATCGCAGGGCATCAGGATCCGGTAACAACCGCGATTCTCCTCCTGCACCTCCAGCCGATCCGGCTCATGCATCTCCACGCCTCCTCGAACGACCGCCTGAACGCCGCCCGCCGCCGCGCGATCTCCTCCGGCTCCAGATGCTTGTGCTAGTCCTCCGGCCCCGAGCAGTCAAGGATGTACGGCACCCCCGTCCGCAGCATCTCCCCCAGGGCGGTCTTCCTCCTCGGCTTGATCCTTATCTCGATCCTCGTCGGCCTTCATTTTCGGCGCGATCCTTGTCGTGATGATCGTCGTCGATAATGATCGGGACGAGGATCGGGACGCAGATCGGGCGCAGGGGGGGCAGAGAAATAGCGGCAGAGGCGGCGCGTTATTTCACAGTTTGCCTGTCCCCTCCCTTTTTTCGCTCAAGAATCTCCTGCTTTCCAGATTCAAAAAAGAGCAGAGGAGGGAGCTACGGATGCCGCGGATGGCGCGGATGGAATATCGGGGTTGAGCGGGGTCGGTGGCCCCGGTGATTCCGGCAGCACCGGCGGGGGTGTGTTCAACCACCCGGTCGAGTCACAGCGTGCCTGTCCCCATCTCCCGCTGCGTCCTCATCCTCGTTCCCTCTGCGACTCTGCGTCTCTGCGTTAAACTCCTCCCGCACTCCCGCACTCCCTCACTTCCCCTGCCGCTTCTCGCAGGCGGTCTTCTCGCCCCGGGCGTGGTGGTAGGCTTTGCAGGCCTGGCAGTCGCCATGCCGCGGACACCCCGGCCAGGTGCAGGGACACTTAGGATTGATCTTCTTCTCGTTCATTTATCGCTGTCGCGGATCGTGTCAAAGATGGCCTCGGCGAGGATCGGGAAGGCGGTGTTCTGGAACGCGGGGTCGTCCATGTAGCGGGTGACGATCCTGTCGTTTTCGCTGAGGCGCTGGATCATGAGCGTTTCGATGAGCGGCTTGATGCCCAGCAGGAACTTGTCGAGCGGATTCGCCATGGCCGTCTGGATCACCTGCTGGGAGGCGGAGGCCTTCTCGCGGATCTGCTCGAAGAACAAGCGGTCTTCCTCGGCAAAGCTGGTACCGAAACGGTCGTTAAGCACTTTGACGATCTCGGACAAGGGCGCTTTCTCTTCCTTCGCCTTGCCGGTACCCACGTCCGTCGGGCTCTTCACGCCTTGCGGATCACCTTCGTGAAGATCGATCTCGCCCGCGGATGTCCGCTGCAAACGGTAGTACTGAAGCCCGACCTCGTCGCCGATCTTCACCCGTTCGGTGTCGCGGTCGTGGGGAAGATGCGGCAGAAGAAAGCGACCGAAGCTGTAAAGCATCTCCAAGGCCGGGTCGCCGTAGGGCATGATCTGGCTCATGAAGGAGTATATGTTGACATAGCCGGCCAGCTTCTCGCGGAACTCGCTGCGCTTCGCCTCGTCCGTCATCGCCATGAAACGGTCCACCGCGGGCTGAAGGTGCACCTGCATGGCGGCGTGGTCCTGCGCGCTTTGGCGGGCAACGGGCTTGTAAAAGACGCGGCCATAGGCCTCGACCTCGCTCTGATAATAGACCTGGGCGGCATCGAGGTCATGCTTGAGCGTTTCCAACTGCTGCGGGTCGGAACCCTCCTGAAGGCTTGTCGCGTCGTAGTAGGGCTTAAAGGCTTTATAGATGTCCTCGGATTTGTTGACAAAATCCAGGATAAACGGGTTCTCCTTGCCGGGAATCTTGCGGTTGAGGCGCGACAGCGTCTGCACCGCCTGCACGCCGTCGAGACGCTTGTCCACATACATGGCGCAGAGCAGAGGCTGGTCGAAGCCCGTCTGGTATTTGTTGGCCACGAGCAACACCTGATAGTCCGGCGAGGCGAAACGATCTGGAAGCTGCTTCTCGCTGATGGGCTTGCCGCTCACGCAGTCGGTGTTCATGCCCGGCTCGGTGAATTCCTCGCCCGGAATTTCCGGATCTTTGACGGTGCCGCTGAAGGCTACCAACGGGCGGATGTCGGTGATTTTGTTGTCGGCCAGGTAACGCTGAAACGCCCGCATGTAGCGCACGGCATGGAGACGGGATGAGGTGACCACCATGGCTTTGGCCCGTCCACCGAGCTGGCCCAGCACTTTGTGGC
>CAZYRQ010000054.1:0-9474 GCA_964649455.1 uncultured Lentisphaerales bacterium | reverse complement strand
CGCGGGCGTGTCGGCGCACGTACATGAGGAGCAAGCTGGCGCAGAGCAGCGCGGGAAAGATGGACGCGGCGAGCAGCCCGGTCTTGAGGCCCGCCTCGACCGGCGCGGCGGCGGCGAAGAGGCGCAGCGGCGCGCCCTCCGGTAGCGCCGCGCGCCAGTCCGAGAGCCAGCCGACGAGTCCCGGCCCGATGGAGCAACCCAGATCACCGCCCAGCGCGAGCAGGCCGAACAGGACGGTGCCTCCGAGCGGGAAGCGGATGGCCGAGAAGCTCAGCAGGCCCGGCCATAGGATGCCGACGGCCAGGCCGCAGAGCGCGCAGCCGGCCAGTGAGAGCGCCGGCGCCGCGGCCAGCGCTGCGAGGGCGTAGCCGGCCGCGCAGCCCAGCGCCGCCAGGGCGAGGCAGCGGCGCAGCGGCAGCCGGGCGCCCCAGACGCCGTAGCCGGCGCGCGCGACGGCCATCATCACGGCGAAGAGGCACGGCCCCAGCAGGTCGCCCGTCGCCTTGTCCACGCCCAGCCCCTGCTCGGCGAAGAGGGAGGCCCACTGCGCCATGGGCTGCTCGGCGGCGCCGGCGCAGACCATCAGGAAGATGAACACCCAGAAGAGGCGCCGCGAAAAGAGGCCGCCGAACGTCATCGCCGCGTGCCCCTCGCCGATGATCGGCAGAATCGGCACCTTGAGGAAGAGCAAGCCGGTTGCGACGGGCACGGCGGCCCAGGCGACCGGCAGCCAGCGCCACGCGCCGAGCCCGGCCAGGGCGAAGTAGGCGGTGGAGAGCAGCACCACGGCCGCATGGCCCCAGCAGTAGAACGAATGGAGCAGGATCATCTCGGCACTCTTCTCCTCCGTCGGCAGCGCATGCAGGATCGGGCTGGCGACCACCTCCAGCAGACCGCCGCCCATCGCCAGCAGCACCGTGGCCGCCACGAGCCCCGCGAACGGATGGGCCATCAGCGGCGGCAGCAGACCCAGCAGCAGCAGACCGCCTGCGGCCGCCGCCTGGGAGAGGACGATCGCGCGCCGGTAGCCAATGCGATCAACGGTCGCGGCGGCGATTGCATCCGTGACGAGCTGCACGCCGAAGTTCACGGCGACGAGCAGGCCGATCTGCCGCAGCGGAATGGCGTAGCTGTCGTGGAAGGTCGCGAAGAGCAGCGGTGCGAGATTGATGACGATGGCCTGGACAAACATGCCGAGGTAGCAGGCCTGTTTCGTGTGGTGGTAAGTGAAGTGCATGGCCCAGGAATCAGGATCTCGGCGCGATGACGGCCTTGTAGAACTTCTTGCCGCCCGCCATCGGGTAGGTGATCACCTTCTTGATATTATTCGGGGTGCCGTCCTGGTCGGCGCCGATCGTGATCTCCTGCGCGCCGATCTCCGCGAAACCGCCCTCGAGCGTGGTGGCCCCGAGGAGCGTGAGCGTGCCGGTGATCTCGGCGCCCAGGCTCATCGCGCGGTCGATGAAGACCGTGACCTTGACATCGTCACCCACGACCTCGATCCCCTCGATGGTGATCGTTCCGCCGGCGGCCGCGTTGGTCGCCGCGACGTTCAGCATCTTGAGGTTGCCATAAAGGTACGAGAGCTCACCGGCCAGACGCGGGGTGGTCGTGCCGCTGCCGGCGCCCGCGCCGCCGATCTCCCGCCAGGCGACGGCTCCCGGGCCGTCCTCCTGCATGAGCCACATCAGGGTCATCGCGTTTGTCGCCGGGTGCTGGACGTACGGCGTGACGCGGAACGCGTTTGCGGCGGATGAGGCCGCCGTCAGCGCGACGGCGGCAAACCAGGTGGTTGTACCATTCATGAGGGGGCACTCTGATGCCGATGAGGCGTGGGAGACCGGGCCGATCACGTCCCGGGCAAGCCCCTCTGACGCTGCATGCGGGTCGCTTGTCTTTCCCCCTGCGTCGAATGCAGGCGAGTATAGGGCGGGGCCGCCGGGAAGTCAACGCGGCGCGCTGCATTGCCCGCGCCGCTGCAATCCGCTACAGTATGCCGCATGGGCAAGAAGATACTCGTGCTGGGCGCCACGGGCGCCATGGGGCAATATTTGGTTCCGCTCCTGGCCGACAGCGGCCACCAGGTCACGGCGGTGGCGCTCGACCCGGCCGCGGACGCGCCTCCGAACCTGCGCCGTCTCCAGGGCGATGCGCTCGCGGATGCCGCGTTCCGCGGGCAGCTCCTCGCGGAGCACTGGGACGGGATCGTCGACTTCCTCATCTACCCGACACGCGCGCTGGATGCCGCCCTGCCGCAGGTGCTCGCCGCCACCGACCACTACATCTACCTCTCCAGCTACCGCGTCTATGCCGACGAGGAACACCCCGTCCGCGAGAGCTCCCCGCGGCTGATCGACGTCTCGCCCGATGCCGCCCTGCGCGCCTCCGACGACTACTGCATCTACAAGGCGCGCGGCGAGAATCTGCTCCGTTCGCTGCCGCGCCGCAACTGGACCATCGTCCGGCCGGCCATCACCTACTCGCGCATGCGCTACCAGCTCGTCACGCTCGAGGCGCCGAACACCGTCGGGCGCGCCTTCGCCGGCAAGCCGGCCGTCCTGCCGGTCCAGGCGAAAAACCGCCAGGCCACGATGAGCTGGGCGGGGGATGTCGCGAAGATGCTGGCCGGCCTGCTCCTCCGGGAGGAGACCCTGGGCGAGACCTACAGCGTCTGCACCGCCGAACACCGCACCTGGGGCGAGATCGCCGACTACTACCGCGACATCTGCGGACTGGAGGCGGTCTGGGTGGACAAGGAGGAGTTCCTCCCGATCATCGCCGGCCCTGACAGGTTGCAGGGGGCGCGCTGGCAGTTGGAGTACGACCGGCTCTTCGACCGCGTCATGGACAACACCAAAGTGCTGGCCGCCACGGGCCTGAAGCAAGCGGATCTCATGCCGCTGCACCAGGGCCTCGAAAATGAAATCGCGCGCTGTCCGCGCGACGTGTCCTGGCCGGTGCTGGAGGCCATGGACGCCTTTCTGCGCAACCGGCGCCAGGCGTCGGTGTGATGCGGCCTGCGGAGTGGGAGGCAACCGGTATGAAAACAGTCATTGTCGGCGGCGTGGCCGCCGGGGCGGGCGTGGCTGCGCGCCTGCGCCGCCTGGACGAGTCGGTCGAGATCGTCCTGCTGGAACGCGGCGCCTATATCTCCTACGCGAACTGCGGGCTGCCCTACCATGTCGGCGGCGTCATTCCCGCGCGCCAGTCGCTGATGGTCATGACGCCCGGGAAGTTCACGGCCTGGTTCGGGGTCGACGTCCGCACCGAGAGCGAGGCGGTCGCCATCGACCGCCAGGCCCGGAAGGTGACGGTACGGCGGAAGGATGGCACGACCTACGACGAGCCCTATGACCGGCTCGTGATCGCCACGGGGTCGTCGCCCGTCGCGCTGTCCGTGCCGGGCGCCGACGATCCGCGCGTGCAGCGGCTCTGGACGATACCGGACATGGACGCCATCCTCGCGCGGATCGGCGGCGGCGCGCGCCGGGCCGTCGTCGTGGGGGCCGGGTTCATCGGACTCGAAGCCGCCGAGAATCTGCGGGCGCGCGGGCTCGGGGTCACGGTCGTGGAACTCTGCGACCAGGTGCTGCCGACCCTCGACCGGGAAATGGCGGTCTTCCTGTCGCAGGAACTAGCGGCGCTGGGCATCGACCAGCGCCTCGGGCGGCGGGTCGCCGCGTTCGAACCGTCGGCGCAGGCGCTGCAGGTCGTCCTCGACGACGGCGCGCGGCTGCCGGCCGATCTGGTGATCCTGAGTGTCGGCGTCAAGCCCAACACCGAACTGGCGGGCGCGGCGGGGCTCGCGCTGGGGCCCCGCGGGCATCTGGTCGTCGACGAGCACCTGCGCACCTCCGATCCCGCCATCTACGCGGCCGGCGACGCCATCGAGGTGGCCGACCCCATCGCCGGCGGCAGGACGGCCATCCCCCTGGCGGGCCCGGCCAATCGGCAGGCGCGCATCGTCGCCGAGAACATCGCCGGCCGCGCGAGTGTCTACCGGGGCAGCTACGGCACGGCGGTGCTGAAGCTGGGCGGGCTCACGGCGGCCAGCGTCGGCCTGACCGAGCGCCGCCTGAAGACCCTGGGGCTGCCCTGCGAGAAGATCTTCATCCATCCGGCCTCGAATGCCACATACTTCCCGGGCGGGGCGCCGCTCCACCTCAAGCTCCTGTTCGCTCCCGACGGGCGGATCCTGGGCGCCCAGGCGGTCGGCAACAGGGGCGTCGACAAGCGCATCGACACGCTGGCCGTGGCCCTGCGCGCCGGCCTGACCGTGCAGGATCTGGCGGAACTCGAGCTGGCCTACGCGCCGCCCTTCAGTTCGGCCAAGGATCCCGTCAACTTTGCCGGCATGGTGGCCTCGAATGTCCTCTGCGGGGACTCGCGCATCGTGCATGCCGACGCGATTCCCGAGGGCGCCGTGCTGCTCGACGTGCGCGAGGAGGCCGAACAGGCGCTGGGCACCCTGCCCGGCGCGGTGCCGATGCCGATGAGCAGCTTCCGGCAGCGCCTCGGCGAGCTCGACCGGAGCCGGCCGATCGTGGTCTTCTGCCAGGTCGGCCTGCGCGGCTACCTGGCCGAGCGCGCGCTGCGCCAGCGGGGGTTCGATGTCCGCAATCTCTCGGGCGGCCTGGCGACCTGGAAGCAATATCATCCGGCGCCCCTGGCCGTGAACCGCGACCCGGTACCGGGGCCGACGCCTCCGGTCGGCGCACCGGTCGCCGAGGCGACGAAGGTGCTGGATGTGCGCGCGCTCGCCTGTCCGGGACCGGTCGTCCAGCTCAAGCTCCAGGTGGACGCGATGCAGGCGGGCGAGACCGTCAAGCTGCTGGCACCGCGCTCCTTCGGGCCGGATCTCGCGAGCTGGTTGGCCTCCAGCGGCCACGAGCAGGTGGCGCTGGTGACACGTCCCGACCAGATCGAGGCCGTGATCCGCAAGCGGGGGGCGCCCTCGTCCACAGACCCGGTGCCCGCGTCCGTGCCGGCATGCCACTCAGCGGCCATCGTGCTCTTCAGCAACGACCTCGACAAGGCGCTGGCGGCGCTGATCCTCGCCTGCGGCCTGGCGGCCGGTGGCGCGAAGGTCGGCATCTTCTTCACCTTCTGGGGACTGACGGTGCTGCGCCGGAATCCGGGGCCCGCCGTGAAGAAGGGCCTGATCGCGCGGATGTTCGGCCTGATGCTGCCGAAGGGCGCGAGGCGCCTGGCCCTCTCGAAGCTGCACATGGGCGGGATGGGCACCGCGATGATGAAGCACGTCATGGCCTCGCAGAACGTGCCCGCGCTGCCCGAGCTGCTGCAGCAGGCGCGCGCGCTGGGCGTGCGGTTCATCGCCTGCGACATGGCGATGGGCGTCATGGGCATCACGCGCGAGGAAATGATCGAGGTCGACGAAGTGGCCGGCGTCGCCGGATTTGTCGACCTCGCCCGCGGCAGCAACAACACGCTCTTCATCTGAGGGCAGGGGAAGGCCCGCGATGTCCTGAAAAACCGCCGCCTTTGCCGGCGGCCTTTTCGCGCACGTCGCCGCGGCATGGCCGCCGGGTCACGCGCGCGGCGGGCGCGGCAAGCGGCCCACGAGCAGGCGGTAGGTCAGGGCGGCCGCCAGCAAGGCGCCCACGAGCTGGAGCGCGCGGTGGAAGAGGTGGTCGGCCAGCGCCTCGCCCTCCGCGCGGGTGCGCCGGACGACCGGGGCGAGCTGAGCCGCCAGCGTGTCGCGGCTGTTGGCCCCGAGGGTCTGGTCGAAGGTCTGGAGCAGCTCGGTCAGGCGAATCGCGGCCGCTTCGAGCCGTTCGGCCGCCGCGCCGTAGTCCTGTATGCGGAAGGGTGCTGACGGCGCCCCCGCGTTTGTGCCCGGCGTGCCGTCGGCCTGCGGGCCGCCGACATCCAGCCGGTCCAGCACGCGGTCGAACGCGGCCAGCATGGTCGTCGTGTTCGTGGCGAGTCCGGAGCCCGCCAGCAAAGCCTGCCGTGTTCCGTCCACGAGGGGCACGAGGGACTCCTCCTGCTCGCGCAGGGCCGTCAGCAGGGCTTCACGCTCGGCGGCGACCTGGTGCGGCAGTTGTTCGGCGCTCGCCGCGAGGCGCGCCGCAGCCTGCGCCACGCTGGCCGCGTTGGTGGTCCAGGCCTGGACGACGGGCTGTTCCAGGGTGGCCAGGCTCAGGAGTTCGGCCTGCCATCGCAGCAGGGTGGGGAGATGGCGTCCGACGAACAGGGCGCGCTCGGCGAAGAGGCGCGTCTCGGCGAGTTCCCGGCGGGCGGGGTCGAGTTCCGCCAGCGGGTCGAGCATCAGCAGACCGAGGAGGTTGCCGCCACGCGCGCTTTCCGGGCGCCGGGCCTGCACCACCTCCAGCGCCAGTCCGACCGCGCGCACGCCGGGCAGCCATTCCGCCACCGGGTTCTGGCGGTGCCAGACGCCGACCGCTTCGCGCAGTTCGGCCTGCTGCGCGGGCGAGAGAATGCGCTCGCAAACGCGCCAGAGTCCGGTCTCCGCATTCAGACAGGACTCCACGAGCGGCTGCGCGGAGGAGCCGAAGCGGTTCGTCTGCCCAGGCGCGCCGAGCGCCAGTCGCGTCTCCATGACAAAGGCCGTCATGTCGAGGAGGTTGGCGCGGGCGTTCGGGCCCGAGGCGATGGCGCAGACGGCCGAACCCACGGCCAGTTTGCCGCGCAGCCGCTCCGCCGCCGGCAGGGGCGACGCGCCTTCACGGAGCGCTTCGACGCCTGCGGCCATACGCCCGACAAGCTCGTCGGCAAAGCGCATCAACAGCGACTGGATCTCCACCGGGTCAGGCCCATGGTCAATCCGGGCACCCGGGGTGACGGCGCGGACGGCCTGTCCCGGTACGTCGGCCGCGGTCTGGATCACGCGGCAACCCGGAACCGCGGCCACCGCGAGAAGCAGGGCCGCCGCCCACCCGCACCTGGCTGGCGACTTTATCACGGGGAGAGTCTCGCAGATTCCGCCCGTCTTGTCCATGAACGATCCATGAACAACAGTCCGAACAACAGTCCATGAAGGTTCATGAAGGCCGATGAATGATTTGGAACCGTTGTGCCGTTGTGCCGAGTAATGGGTCAGTTTAGGGGCGTGCGAGTGGGGCGCATGATGCAGCGGGCGGAAATGACTCAAGCCCCGGGGCGCTTGCCGAACCTAAGTGGACGACACGGAGGTCGTCCCTCCAGGCTTCATAATATCCATCGTCATCAAATGGCACTGGAGGGTCGGGCTCCGTCCCGACCGTGGTGGTTCCGACGCGAACGCGGAAACATTTGCAGCCCGGTCGGAGTACCGCCTTCAGGCGGAAGTCGGGAAGGGGCTTCAGCCCCGTCGCCTGCCAATGCTTTCCCATGTGCCTTTTCGCCCACTTTCCATGCGCTACACGCGCACCCCCCAGAAACTGACCCATTACTGTGCCGATCCGGTGCCGGGTCTCCGGTCTCCGGTCCCGATCCGGTCCCGCTTTACAGCCGACGCCTCGGTTGATACACTACGCCGCTTAACCGGCATAGAGCGTGCAGCGGACGGGAGAACTTACGATGCGAAACTGGCGATTGGCGACGGGGCTGCTAACAGTCCTCATCCTCGTGGGCTGCGAGTCCGACGAGCAGAGCGGCAACTTCTGGAACGAGGAGGAGACGGCGGCGCCCGCAGGCAACCAGAACAACCAGGGCAGTCAAAACAACGCGGGCGTTCAGACTGCTGGCACGACCGGCAATTCGGGCACCGCGGCATCGACGGCCGGCGACGAGGCGCCCTTCTCGTCGTTCCGGTTCACCTACGGGGGGTTCAACGGCTCGGGCGCCGGTCTCTCCGAGCCCCGCATCGCCAACCTGCGGATTTCGGGCGGCAGCATGTCCTACTCGTGGGCCGGTCCGACGCTGGCCGCGTGGGGCATGGGTAATTCGGAGGCGGGCGCCATCTGCTGCCTCTTCGTCAAGAACAGCGCCGGCGCCTGGATCGGCGGCAAGTTCGACTGGATTTCCACGAGCCGCACCTCGCGCTCGCTGGGCCACGTCACGGGCGGCTATGAAGGCTGGACGCTCTCGGGCGTGCCCAATCCCTGCGAGGCGGCCTTCGTCATCATCAACGCGGGCGGTTCGCGGCGCACGAATGTCATCGCGGGCACCTGGCAGCGTTAGACGATGCCGCTGCTTGACCAGGATCGGCTGGCGGCCGCCGCGCGCGCTCCCGGCGGCCGCCCGGCTTGGATGCCCGTGCTGGGCCTCGTGCTGCTCGTCCACCTCCTGATCCTGCTCGGATGGGCCTGCCGGCGCCCGCAGCGGCCGGAGGAGGCGCCGGAGCCGGATCCGGGCGGCGGGGATACCCCAGCAGTCACGAATGCGCCTCCCCGGCGCGAGCTGCCGGCGCGCTTTCCTCCGAACACCACCCTGCCGGACATGCGCGAGAACGCGGCCAGCGGGTCGATCCACATGCCGACCTTCTCGCCCGGGCGCGACCTGGTCTACGTCGACGATCCGCGCGTCTGGTGGGAGAGCGACCACGACGGGGAGTCGGACGACGAGTGCGACCACACCTTCCACAGGAGCCTGGAGGCGCCCCTGCGGCGGGTCATCGAGGCCGTGGCCGTCCGCGGCGCCACGCTCAAGGTCCAGGACGCCTACCGTCCCACGGGCATCCACAACGGGCGCTCGCTCCACCGCGAGGGGCGCGCCATCGACCTGACCTGCGACGGGCTCCCGCTCGAGGAACTGGCCAAGCTCTGCTGGCAGGCGGGGTTCGACTGGGTCTTCTACGAGCGGCCCACGGGCGGCGGCGACCACATCCACGCTTCAGTGCGCCGCTGAATTCTGCTAACCTCGCTCCATGCCCGCCATCGTCCTGAAGTCTGGCCGCGACTATTCCGTCCTGCGCCGCCACCCCTGGATCTTCTCCGGCGCGATCGCGCGCGTCGAGGGCGCGCCGGCCCCCGGCGAGACGGTCGAGGTCCGCGCCGCGGATGGCGCGCCCCTGGGCGCCGCCGCCTGGTCGCCCGAATCCCAGATCCGCGCGCGCGTCTGGAGCTTCGATCCCGCGGAACCGGTCGATGCCGCCTTCTTCGATCGCCGCCTGGCGGCGGCGATCGCCGGCCGCGGCGTCCTGCTGGCGGCGGACACCACCAACGCCTTCCGCCTGGTCAACGCCGAGGCCGACGGCCTGCCGGGCGTGATCGTCGACCGCTACGACACGCACCTCGTCTGCCAGTTCACGACCACCGGCGCCGAGCGCTGGAAGCCGGTGATCGTCGAGGCCCTGGCGCGGCTCTGGCCCTGCGCGGGGCTCTACGAGCGTTCGGATGCCGATGCCCGCGCGCACGAGGGTCTGGCGGTCTCCTGCGGGTGCCTGGCTGGCGGGGAGCCGCCCGCGCGGATCGAGATCCGGGAGCATGGCTGCCGCTACCTCGTGGATGTCCGCGGCGGGCACAAGACCGGCTTCTACCTCGACCAGCGCGACAACCGCGCGCGCGTCGC
>CAZYRQ010000053.1:0-9824 GCA_964649455.1 uncultured Lentisphaerales bacterium | reverse complement strand
GGCTTCACGTCCGCATCCGTGCCGTCAATATCGCGTGCCGATCCGGCTGCTGGTTCCGCGCCGTGCGTGGCGAGGGCGGTGAAGCTGGCGTGGCCGAAGCGCTTGTCCACTTTTGCCTGGCCGTTTGCGAAAGGCTTGAGAGCCCCCCTCAGCGATTCAGCTGCGGCGTAACGGGCCGCCTTGCCCTCCGGTTCTTCGTCCGCGACAGATTTCTGGATCTCCTCGATAACTTGGGAAGTTGCCGGGTCTTGGCGCTGCAGCCAGTCGCGCCACCGCTGCACCAGAAACGAGATCGCGTGAGTATCCGCAAAATCCTTGCCAGTCACGTCGACCGCCAAGAGGTAGGTCCGGTTGACAGCGCGCGTCAGCGCCACATAGGCCAGCCGGATGTCTTCCTCGATACGCTCGTCACGCGCCTGTTCGCTCTTCTCTCGCCCAAGGTCAACCACGCGCAGATACGTTTGCGAGTTTGCCTCATGGTACGAGATCAGCATCTCTTTTTGTCGCGCGGCTTCCGCTTTCCGTCGCCACAGCGTAGGCACGAAGACGATCGGGAACTCCAAGCCCTTGCACTTGAAGACGGTCATGATCTTGACGGCGTCGTCGTCGCTGGAGGGGCGCATATTGAACGATTCATCCTTCTCCTGGGCCGCCTCGTCGGTTTGTCTCACAAACCAGCGGAGCAGGGCGGTGGGCCCGAGCTTGCCTTTGGCCGCTGCCTGGTGCGCGAGTTCGACCAGATGCTGCACGGCCGCGATCCGTTCCTCCGCGTCGGCGCCGGAGCTGCCGGCAAGATGCGCGAACAGCCTGACGCGGTCGGCCAGTTCGCGGAACGCCTCGATGAACGAATGGCGGCGCCAGCGCTCGCCCGCTGACTTGAAGAGAGCGACCCAGCCCTCCAGGGTGTTGGGTATGCCTCTCCTATGAACGCCCGCCGTTCCCGTTGCGTCTGACGACTCGCCGCTGTTGAACCGCCGGATGTTGGCGATCGGGCATGGCAGCAGGCCGGAGCAGAGCGCACTGCGAACGGCACGCATGTTGCCGGGCTCAAGCAATGCCGCCATCACCAAGGCAAATCCCTTCGCATCCCGCGAGGCGAAGACGCTGTCGGTCGCCTGGCGGACGGCGTTCACGCCCCGCCCGGCCAGCTCGCGCTGGAACTGGGCCGCTTCCTTATGCGTATGCACAAGGATGGCGATATCCGAAGGGCACACCCTGCTCTTCCCAATCCGGGTGCTTGTATCGTTCAGCAAACGGACGACTTCGTCAACCACATCACGCAGCATTTGCTGGGCGACAGGTGCGACCTCTCCCGGCATGACCTTTTCGGCTGGATAAACCCATAGCTGCATCGGTTTCGGGTCGCGCTTCGGCTGGTCACCGATTGTCAGTCTTTTATCATCCTTAACGTCGTTGGCCTGAACTGCTTCGTAGGTGATGTGCTTGTTCTTGAATGATCGGTCGTTCTCGCCGTCTTGGAAGAACTTGTTGACCGCCTCCACCACCGGCGGTTCGGAACGGAAGTTCCTGGTGAGCGAGAAGACCCTATCGTTCCCCACGGCGGCCTTGGCGCCGTAGTACGTGAAAATGTCGCCGCTGCGAAAGCCATAAATCGCCTGCTTGGGGTCGCCGACCAGCAGCAGCGGCAGATCCGCCTCCATGAAGAGCGCCCGGAACGTCCCGTACTGCACCGGGTCGGTGTCCTGGAACTCGTCGATCAGTGCTGCCTGGAACTCCTCGCGGAGCACCTTTCGCAGCCGCTCGCCCGTCTTCTGGTCGAGCAGCGCGTCACGCACGCGCGTCAGCATGGCATCGTAGGTGATGGCGCTGCGGTCGCGCACGGAATCGGACACGGCCTTGACCAGGTTATGCGTTATCTCGGCCATGTCGGCGTGGAATGCTTGCATGGCATCCTTTGCGGCTTTGTTAACGCCGGGCAGGCGAGTTTCCAATCCGATTAATTTTGGTTTTGCTTTAGTAACGGGATTATTCCAGTTAAGGGGCTTTTCCTTTTGCTTGTCAATCAAGGATGCAAGTCGGCGCAGGGCCAGATGATTGAAAGTGTTCGTTACGGGCTGACGAGTGGCAAACTCTTGAAGCCCCTTCTCGATGGCGCGCGAATCATTGTTTGTGGCCTCCGCGCGCGCGCAACTTTGCAGTGCTTCCCCGAGAACACGGGCGAAAGCAGCCGTGGCGGCATCGCGCTCTTTTGCCGGCATCTTGGGCAGGATGACCGCATCGGGTTTTTTCGCTGCGGATGCGACGAGTTTGATGAGCTCGCCGACATTCGCGAACGGGACGCGCGCGGCTCTTGCCGCGTCGCCGTAGGTTTCACGGCGCCACCAATCGCGGCAGACGTCGGCGATGATCTCCGTGGTTTCCGGGATCAGCTCGGCGTCCGGATCGGTGCCGCACTCGAAGGCGTAGCGCGCGAGCACGCGGTTGCAGAAGCCGTGGATCGTGAAGATGGCGGCGCTGTCAAAATCGGCGAGCGCGCGCCTGATGCGCCGCCGCAGCTCGGCATTGCGATCGGCCTCAGCGCCTGGGCCCGCCAGAGGCAGGCCCAGGATCGGCTTGATCCGCTCGCGCGCTTGCTGGTCGAGGGTTCCCTTTGGGAGATCTCCCGCTTGCTCGGCCAGGAAACGTTCGCAGTCGCGGAGAATCTGGCGCAGGCGGTCGCGCAGCTCCTGTGTGGCCGCCTCGGTGAACGTCACCACCAGGATGTTCTGGACGCGCAGGCCGTCGATGGCGACGAGCCGCAGGTAGACATTCTGGATGTTGTAGGTCTTGCCCGTGCCGGCGCTGGCCTCGACCAGCAGGCCGCCACTGAGGTTAAGATCTTGATCCGTGATTTTAGTAGCGAAATCGGTCATCGCGGTCTCCTGGTGCGAGAGGGCTTACGGGATGAGAAGTTGACTCGCTTCAAAAACAGAATCCGCGACTACATGGAATCGGTCCTTGTCGGTGAACGGGCCCGCTTCGCCGAACGCAAACCGATAGTAGGGGTCATTGCATGGAGGCGGCGGGCCGTCTTTAGGCTTATAGGAAGGTGCCCACTCCTCCATCGCCTGTGCTAGCGCTTCGTACCGACGCGCGTTTTCGGTGCCCTTTTTGGACTTCCGAAAGTACTTGATGTACTCCGCTGAGACTCCAGGGATAAAGGGAAGGATGCGTGTCTGCCCGTAGCGGTAGAGTTTGACGAGTTCGTTCAATGAAGTTTCTGCATCGTCACCACTGCTCTTTTCGAAGCAGACTTGCACGGGTTTGTCATTTCCCTTGCGCATATAATAGCGGGGCGCGGCTTGCCCGGTCGCGCAGGAGAAGAGATGCCGGATCCAGCAGGCGAGACGTTCATAAGCCCTGTCGCTCGTGTAGCGAAAATCAAGCGCGCACTCGGAACATCCATTGCCCGCAGGCGCAGACACCGTGGTCCCGGTCAAGCGGACAATCATGTCCGCGCCCAATTCCAGGGAGACTGTGCGGCTGATAGGGGAGGCCTTGCGTTGTTGCTGGAGCGCTTCTTTCAGCGTGATGTCCAGCCCGTCAACTGTGGTATTGAGCACATCGCCGATGGTTTCGAGCTGCTCCTCGAACCATGCTTTGCCGCGCTGACCCAATGCAAGCTGGCCGTTCTCGAGCAGTTCGCGACGCAAGCACTCCTTGTCCTTTTGCCCGGGCTCCACCAGGAAGTCCACGATCTTCGTGTTGACTTCATGTTTGCCCAACCCTTCCAGGTCAAACGTCTCCTGATCCCCAAGGGCCGATTCCAATTCGATCTCGAGCCTGGCGCCGAGCGGGCCGGTGTAGAAGGCCTTGGCCGGGTTCTTGAAGAAGGCGATGAGTTTCTCCAGCTCGATCTCGACAGGGGAAGCGGCCGCGGCTTCCGCCGCGGCAACGGGCGTCGCTGCATCCTGCGAGGCGGATGATTCCGGACGTTCTTTGCGCAGCGCGCGGGCCGTCTCGCAGGCTGTTGCGGAATACGAGAATAGCTCGCCTTGCGCCTCCGCATCCCCGGTTGGCGTGAAGTAGGCGGGATGATGCGGTTGCAGCCGATGTTTAACCGGTTGGACGGTCTTTGCCTCGAAAGCCTCCATCAGCTCAGCAACCGTGACCGACGGCGGGATCTTCGGTTCGCCGAGGTCGCCTTCCAAGTCGAAGCCGACATAGCTGATGTAGAGCCGGCGGCGGGCGCTGAGCACCGCCTCCAGGAAAGCCATGCGGTCTTCCTGGCGCATCGAGCGGTCGCCGAAGCGGCGCTCCGTGCGCAGCAGATCGTAGGCCGGGCGATTGTCCGAGCGCGGGAACTGGCCGTCGGCCATGCCGAGAAGGCAGACGATGTCGCGCGGGACGCTGCTCCCGGGGCGCAGCGCGCTGAACATCACCGCGTTCGCTCCGAGAGGGTCGCCGCCCAGAACATCCTGGAGCCGGGACGCGACGAAGTCGCGCACGACGGCCAACGCGACGGGATCGTCAAGGGCTGAGCCCTCGGAGCTGGCGCGCAGCTTGCGCACGGCGGCGCGCACGAGGCCGACCTCCTGATAGGTCTCGTTGGTGCTGACGAAGAAGGTGCCGATCGCCTTGTCGAGCTCGTTGGCCCAATCATGGAGCGTGCGCGTGGCGGCGCACGCGTCGGCAAAGTCCTCCAGGCTGGCGACGAAACGGGCGAGCCGTCCGAGCGTCACCGCGTTGTCCCCCTCGACGCAGTCGCAGGGTAGCGGCGCGCCGTCCGGCAGCGCGGTGTCCCCGGCGCGGCCGTAGGCGTAGCCCAGCAGCAGCCGGTCGAGCCCGCGCCGCCAGGTCGTGTAGTCGTCGAAGTCCACGTCCACCGCCTCCTGGCGGTGCGCGCGCGTCCGGCCCCAGCGGATGCCGGCCGCCTCGACCCAGGACTTGATCGGCTCGACCTCATTCTCGGCGATGCCGAAGGCCTCGCGCAAGGCCTGGCACTGGAGCAGGTCCAGCACTTCCGGGGCGGCGAAGCGGCTCTCCGCGAGATTAAGCAGCTTGGAGAAGGCCTCGGCCACGGCGCTCTCGCTGGCGGCCACCCGGTCTGCGATGGCGAAGGGCATCGCTTGGTCGGCCGTCGGGTTCGGGGTGTTGAAGACGGCTTGAATGTAGGGCGCGTAGGTCGCCATATCGGAAACCAGCACCTGAACGTGGCGCGGCTGGAGGCCGGCTTCCTCGCTGAACCAGCGCAGCAGGTGGTCGCGCAGGACCTCGACCTCGCGCATCGGCCCGTGGCAGACGTGCAACTGCACGCTGCGGAACGCGGGCGGAACCGTGTTCTCCTGCTCCAGTTCGGCGACGAGGCCGCGTTCATTCTTGAGAATACGCGACTGCAGCGCGTGGAGCAGGGTGTCGTCACCCGGCGATTGGAAGCCGCCATCGGCCTGGGCCTGACCGTCAGTCCGGTCGAGGAGTTCCACCAGAAAGTTGTGGTTGCCGCGTCCCTGGGCGCCGAGCAGGGCGTTGCCCGGATCAAAAGCATCCTCGGGGTTGTCCAGCCGCCCCTCCAGCAGCGTGTCTTTCGGGTATGACACGGTGAACCAGTCGGTTTCGCAGGGATTCAGGACGTAGAAATCGACCTCCATCTTGCCGCTTAGCAGTTCGAAGAAGCGCAGGTAGACGGTTGGCAGCATGGAGACGCCGAAGACGCGGATGCGATTGCAGCCCGTTACGACCTCGCTGGCGCGGAGCTGAGCCTGCATCTGCCGGAACGCCGCCAGGTAGGTCTGCCCGGCAAGCTCGCCCTCGACCAGCGTCCGCCACAGCGCCGGCTGCCAGAGGAGATTGTCCGCCAGATCGCCGTCTTTGGCGCTTTCCCAGCGGGTCAGCATCTCCGGCCGGTACACCATGTACTCGTCGAAGAGCGTGGCCAGCCGGCCGGCGAGCTTGAAGCGGCGTTTTTCGCTGACGCCGCGGGGTTTTGGCGTGCCATGGGTGGCCGCCGTGGCAGTCGACAGATAGTCGCGGAGGGGAGAGAAGCGATCGTCGTCCGGCAACGCGCCGAGCGCGCGGTAGAGCCGCCAGGCGAGCGCATCGCGGCTGAAGGGGTGAAGATCAGGATCGCGGCGCCCGCTGTCGGGGTGCGACATCTGGTAGAGGTTGTCGTTGACGAAGACGTTGGCCAGGGGGAAATCACAGTTGGCGAGCACGCGCGGCGTGCCTTTGCGGAAGAGGAATTCGTGCTGCAGCCAATGCTGCACGATGCGGTTCGGGACGACGATGCAGTGCCGCCGGCTCAGGACCTCACCGGGCCGCGCAACCTGTTCGCCGGCCATGGCGTCGAACATCGTGTAGGCCAGATCCTCAAGCCTATTGCCCCATTTGACGTTGATCATATTGCCCTCTAATTAAGTGTGAGCGACGGTAGCATGTTCTTTGACAAGCGTCTAGCGCGAACAGCCCGAATGAGCCCCCTCTACGCAGGCATGCAGTAGCAGAACCGTGCTGGTGCTAAACGGTTTGCTTGTATCCAGCCGTGTAGGCGTCAAAGATTTGGGTTTGCCCGTTCTCGCACAAGAGATGGGCCTCGTCCCCGGCTCTGCACCGCCTTCCGCCGCCGCCGGTTTGCGTTAAGGAACGGGATGATTTGACGTCTATCAGAGGATTCGGTACGATGATGGCATTGTGTGCATCACTTTGATGTCTTTGTTGACTGCACACTGGAGGCCACAGCATGAAAACACTGACGCTGCGCAATGTGCCCAACGAGGTGGCCGAACACCTCTCCACGCTTGCGGGAGAATCCCGGCAGAGTGTCAATGCGACCATCCTTCAGGTTTTGCGCAGGAGCATGGGCGGGGATCCGATGCTGAGGAGGAAGCGAGACCTCAGCGCCTTCTCCGGACTATGGAACGAGGCGGAAGCCAAGTCATTCGAGCGGGCCACGGAGGTCTTCGAGGAGATCGACGAGGAGACGTGGCGGCCATGAAAGCGTGTCTCGATACATGCGCCTATTCGCGGCTGATGTGCGGTCATCAGGAACTTCGGTCGTTTCTGGAGTTCTGCTCGGTGGTGTTTGTCCCCGTCTTTGTTCTGGGCGAACTCCATGCGGGATTCGGTGCGGTGGTCCGTGCCCGCGAGAACGAACGCCATCTCTTGGATTTTCTCGAAACGCCTGGCATTCGGATACAGGACGCGACCTGGGATGTGGCGAGGCGTTATGCGCTCTTGGTTGTTACGCTGCGGAAAGCTGGCAAACCGATACCCGCCAACGACATCTGGATCGCCGCCACGGCGCTTGAGCTGGGCGCACGGCTGGTGACCTATGACGCCCATTTCGCTGCGATCCCGGGTTTGATCGTCGAGTCGCCCTGACGCTTTTTGTAAATCGCTCTCCTTGCTGTTGGGATCCCTATTCTGAGGCATACCGGGGAGCCAGCCGGTTGCTGGCGGCACTCAAGATCGCGAGGCAGGCCTGCCGGGGGTCGAGTTGCCCGAGGCGCTTGAGCGCAAGTGGCCGAAGGCGTACGAGAAATTCATCTGGTTCTGGCCCTCGCGCAATCTGCTGCGCGACCACCGCAGCGGTATCATCCGCCGCCACCACGTCCAGCACGGAGATCTAACTGCAAACGGCCAACCAGACGGGCATTGGAGTGCGTAGTCCCTTCGATGCCTTGTGATTCCGGGCGCACCAGGTAGTCGACAAGCAGGGCCAGCGCGCGGTCGGCGGCCTGCTGCCGCACGGCGGCCCGGTCGCCGTCGAACTGGTGGCGCTCGACAACCGTTCTATCCCCGTTGGCCACCGCGATGAAAACGAGCCCGACGGGCTTGGCCGGGGTGGCGCCGCCGGGTCCCGCGATGCCTGTGGTCGCAACGCCCCAGTCGCTGCCGAGACGCGCGCGCACGCCCTCGGCCATGGCCGCGGCGCAGGGTGCGCTGACGGCCCCCTCGGCCGCCAGCAGGGCCGCATCCACGCCGAGCAGCGCCTGCTTGACGGAGTTGGCATAGGCCACGACCGCGCCGCAGAAGACTGCGGAGGCACCGGGACAATCGGTCAGGCGCGCCGCGACCAGGCCGCCGGTGCAGGACTCGGCGCAGGCGAGGGTCTGTTTCGCCTGCGCCAGGATCCGGATCACCTGCTCGGCCGCGGCCATCGCGCTACTCGATGACGGCCAGCGGCTGGCCCTTGTTGACGATGGCGCCGTGCTCGACGAGGAACTTGACGATCTTGCAGTCGCGCGGGGCCTTGATCTCGTTGAAGAGCTTCATGGCCTCGACCACGCAGACCGTCTCGCCGGCCTTGCGCGCGGCGCCGGGTTCGGCGAAGCTGGGCTTGCCGGGGCCCGGCGTGCGGTAGAAGGTGCCGTTGAGCGGCGCCTTGATCGTCTCGCCCTGCGGTTCCGCTGGTGCGGCCGCTGCGGCGGGTGCCGGGGCCGCGGGAGCGGCCGTCTCGGGCGCCGGCGCCGGCAGGTTGCCGGGCACCAGCGCCACGCCGCCCATCTGCTGGAACAGACGGCTCAAGGTGCGGCCGATCTCGGCAAGGCGCCGGGTCTCGTCGTCGGCCGGCACCGCCGTGGCAGCCGACGGCGCAGCCGCTGCGGCGGCTGGCGCGGCAGCCTGCTGTTCCTGTTCCGCCGGCGAGGGCGGACGCTCCGCCGCGGGCAGCGCGCGCCACTTGAAGAAGCCCAGGGCCACCTCGGGGAAGATGCAGTAGGAGAGGATATCCTCCTCGGCCTGGACCAGCTTCGGATCGATCTGGCCCGCGGCTTCGGCCAGGCCGGGCTTGAGGAGGTCGGCCGGCCGGCAGGTCACGGGCTTCTCGTCCTTCAGGATCTTCCGGGCCACCTTCGGGTCGATCGGCGCCGGCGAACGGCCATAGAGGCCCTTCACATAGTCGCGCGTCTCCTGCGGCACCATGCCGTAGCGCTCGCCGCCGATGACGTTGAGTACGGCCTGGATGCCGACGATCTGGCTCGTGGGCGTGACCAGCGGGGGGAATCCCATGTCGGCGCGCACGCGCGGCAGCTCCTGGAGCACCTCGTCGAGGCGGTCGAGCGCGCCCTGCTGCTGGAGCTGCGAGCGGAGGTTCGAGATCATGCCGCCGGGAATGTGGTGTTCCAGCACGTTGACATCGACGAACTCGGTCGCCCCGTGGTTCGGCTCGCGCTGCGGCTTGAGCCGGCGGAAGTGCTGGTTGACCTCATGCACGGCCTGCATGTCGAGCCCGGTGTCGTAGCCTGCCGCAGTCAGGACGGCATGCAGCGTCTCCACCGCCGGTTGCGAGGCGCAGCCCGACATCGAGGCCACGGCGCAGTCGATGGCGCCGGCGCCGTGCTGCACGGAGGCCAGGTAGGCCGCCACCGCCATACCGCTGGTCATGTGCGCATGGAGCTGGACGGGGATCTTGACGCCCTTGACCAGCGCCGTGGTGAGCTCCTCGGCCGCAGCGGGTGTCAGGATGCCGGCCATGTCTTTGATGCAGACCGAGTCGGCGCCGAGCGCCTCCATCTCGCGGGCCAGCTTGACGTAGGCCTCGACCGTGTGGACGGGGCTGAAGGTGTAGCTGATGGTGCCCTGGGCATGGGCGCCGGTCGCCTTGACGGCGCGGATGGCCTGTTCGAGGTTGCGCGTGTCGTTGAGCGCGTCGAAGATGCGGAAGACCGCGATGCCGTTGGCGGCGGCCAGCTCGACAAAGCGCCGGAGGACATCGTCGGGATAGTTGCGGTAGCCGAGGATGTTCTGGCCGCGCAGCAGCATCTGCAGGGGGGTCTTGCAGCGCGCCTTGATCTGGCGCAGGCGCTCCCAGGGGTTCTCGCGCAGGAAGCGCAGGCAGACGTCGAAGGTCGCGCCGCCCCAGCATTCGAGCGAGTAGTAGCCCGCGC
>CAZYRQ010000052.1:8191-9828 GCA_964649455.1 uncultured Lentisphaerales bacterium | reverse complement strand
GGTCTCGTCGCCAATCTACTACGGCGCCTGCCACGGCGGCCGCGGCGTGTACTATGCCGATGGCGCGAATCTGACCGCCGCCGCCTGCTACGGCTCCATCCGCCGCCCGTCAACCCCTGGCTCAGGCGGAGTCAACAGCCAGTCCGGGGGCGGCGTCATCCGCCTGGACGTCGACGGAACGCTCCTCAACAACGGAGCGGTCTCCGCCTGCGGCACGATCGGCGGCACCTTCTGGAGCGCGGCCGGCGGGAGCATCTGGATCACGGCGGGAGCGATCGCCGGCGCCGGCCATGTCTACGCCAACGGCACTCCTGGCGTGATACCCGCGCCGACTGCCTATGAGCTTTCCGCCGGGGGCCGCGTCTCCGTCGAGCTCGCGGACGCCGCGGCCGACTTCGGAGACTATGCGGGCGTCATCTGCGCGCGCGGCAACCAGCGCACGGGTCAGCCGATCTACGGCGGCGCGGGCACGGTCTATCTCAAGACCGGCGCCCAGGCCTCCAACGGCGGCACGCTCATCATCGACAATTTCACTGCAGGCTCCGCCGCCATCTGCGGCACAACGGACATCGCGCCGCTCGTGACCGACACCGACGTCGGCTCGGTCGTCGTCCGCAACGGGGGGCATCTCTCGATTCACTCTGGTCAGACGCTCTCCGTGAGCGGCGACTGGAGCGTGACGAACAACGCCAAGTTCACGTCCGCCGCCGACGGGGTCGTCAGCTTCACCGGAAACGGCGTTTCACGGGTGACGGGCGACACGGCCTTCGGCACGCTCGATTGCCTCGCCGACGGCAAGGAGATCTCCTTCGCCGCGGGCGGCAACTTCGCGATCGCGGCGGGCGGCATGCTCCGGATCGACAACGGCACGGGCGCGCCGGTCGTTCTCAGCTCGCAGACCAATGGAGTCCGGTGGACTCTCGATGTCGATGCCACCGCGTCGGTCCTGGTCAACAACGCCGAGGTCTCCGATTCCGACGCCTCCGCAGGCGCCGCCATCGTCGCCGCGAACACAACACTCGACAACTGCGTCAGCTGGTCCTCCGTGACCGTCGCCCCCGGCGAGCTCATGACCTGGACCGGTGCGGCCGGCACCTCCAGCCCCGCCGCACCCGGCAACTGGACGCCCTCGCGCACGCCTGTCGCGACTGACAGGATCCTGGTTCCTGGTACGGCGCCGGTCATGCCGATCCTCGCCTTCGACCTCGTCTGCGCCGAGCTGACCGTGGCGGGGGGCGCGTCGCTCGGCCTCGGCGGCCATGCGGCCACCGTCAACGGCGCACTGACCGTCGCAGGGACGCTGACGGCCAGATCCGGCGAGACCGTCACGATCCACGGCGACTGCTCTTTCGCCGGCGGCGCCCTGGACACCATTGGATCCTCGACCCTCGTCCTCGCGGGCGGCACCGGCGCAGTCGCGCAGGTCTTCACGCCCGGCGGACTCGCTTTCGACAATGTCACATGTTCCCCAGGCACATCCGGAATCTCCTTCGCGGGGAGCTTCTCCGCGGTCTATCTCTCCTGCTCGTCGGCTTCGGACACGCTACTGGTCTTCGCCGCCGGCGCGACCGCCACGGTCTCCGGCAGCCTGCTGCTCGACGGCACGGCGGCGACACCCTGCATCACGCTGGCGTCCG
>CAZYRQ010000052.1:0-8101 GCA_964649455.1 uncultured Lentisphaerales bacterium | reverse complement strand
TCGACGGACGGCGGCAACAACTCCGGCTGGACATTCAACACCGACCCGCGCGTCACATGGGTCGGCGGGGTCAGCGGCGATTTCGCCCTGGCCTCCAACTGGTCCAGTAACGCCGTGCCCGGCAGCGGCGACGCCGTCTTCATCGCCGACGCCTCCGTGACGGCCTCGGCCGCCGTGTCGGTCCGCGCGATGGAGTTCGGCCACGGCGCCATCTTCACCGCCAACGCGCCCGTCGCGGTCGCGGAGGCGGTTGTGCTGACGGACAATGCGTCGGTGGCCTTCAACCGCAAGACCGTGATCGGCGGCTCGCTCATCCTGGATGACGCCGCGGTGCTTACGCACTCCGCCAACAACACGACACAGGCGAACGTCCTCGATCTGGAGGTCGGCGGCGACCTGATCATCGGTTCCTCCGCCGCGATCGACACCCGGGCCAAGGGGTTTGTCGGGAGCGGCCCCGGCCGCGCCAACAACTGCGGGGGAAGCCATGGCGGACGCGGCGAGACCCATAGCGCTGGCGCCAACGCAAACCGCTGCTACGGTTCGGTCTACTGCCCGACCAACATCGGTTCCGCGGGCGCGGAGAACGCGCATTCCGGCGGCGGCGCGGTCAGGCTGGCGGTCGCGGGCGCCGCGCGTGTCCACGGCTCGATCAACGCCGACGGCTGCCCCACCGGGAGCTACCCGTACTACTCCGGCTCCGGCGGCAGCGTCTGGCTCGCGTCGAAGCGGCTGCTCGGCGGGGGCGAAATCTCGGCCAGCGGCGGCGACTGTTTAAACGACTACGTTGGCGGCGGCGGACGGGTGGCGGTCTATCTGACTGCGGCCGGCGCCGCGTTCGATGCGTTCGCGGGGGTTGTCGGCGCCTATTCGGGAAGACAGACGGTAAACATTACCCGGCCGCGCCGCGGTTCCTGCGGCACCGTCTACCTCGAGACCGCGCAGGACGGTGCCGGCCGCGGCAAGGTCATCCTCGACAACACCGCCACCGGCATCGCCCGCGTCGCGCCCGGCCAACCCCGGACCGACTATCCCGTCGCGCGGTACGCCGATCCGGAGGACGGGCGCCATGCCGTCTGGACGCTGCGCAACACCGTGCGCCTGAACCTCGTCGGCGACGCCAGGCTCGCGGATCTGGTGATGGAGGGCCCGAAGCCCATCCTGGAACTCAACGGCTACACGCTCCGAGTGGACGCACGCAAGCACGCCCTCGGCGACAACGAGTCCGTTCAAGTGGTTCCTGGCGACGGCGGCCTGATCTTGTGGGCCCCCGCCACACTGCTCATCGTCCGGTAGGTCAGGTGTGGGCGTGACGCAGAGCCGCGCATCAACGCGAATGAAGTCAGCACGACAACAGCTCGCGCGCACAGGCTCGTTGACACGAATTCGGAGCAAAAGATGTTTTCCTTCCTGATGGGCGTGTTCATTCTCGTGGCGGGCTACTTCACCTACGGGCGGCTGGTCGAGCGGATCTTCGCCCCGGACGGGCGCCCGACCCCAGCCATCGGCCATCCCGACAGAATCGACCGCATTCCCCTACCGCACTGGAAGAACCTGCTCATCCACCTGCTCAACATCGCCGGCGTCGGACCGGTCATCGGCGTGATCCTGGGCATCAAGTTCGGCGCCATCGTTTTCATTCTGCTGCCCATCGGCAACATCCTCGGCGGCGCCGTACACGACTTCTTCAGTGGCATGATCTCCATGCGCCACGACGGCGCCAACACCCCGCTGCTCGTCCGCCGCTTCCTCGGCCCCCGCATCTACCACCTCTACGCCCTCTTCCTCGCCCTCACCCTACTGCTCGTCGGCACGGTCTTCGTCAACATCCCGGCCCACATCCTTACCCAAGGCCGTATCCAGTGGTTCTGGCCCGCGGTCGCCATCATCTTCACCTACTACTTCGTGGCGGCCTTCTTCCCGGTCGACCAGATCATCGGGCGCATCTACCCCCTTTTCGGGGCCATCCTGCTGCTCTCCTCGCTGGCGGTCCTCGTGGGACTGGTGCCGCATGCCGGGCTCCTGCAGGAGATCGACCTCGCCAACCTGGGTGCGAACTTCACCCAACACCCGGTCGGCGAGTCTGTCATCCCCATGCTCTTCGTCACCATCGCCTGCGGCATCATCTCGGGCTTCCACTCTACCCAGGCGCCGATCGTGGCCCGGACAATCACGTCCGAACGGCACGGCCGCGCAGTTTTCTACGGCATGATGATTCTCGAGGGGCTTATCGGTATGATCTGGGCCGCGGGCGGCATGGCGCTCTACGTGCACCGGCGCGAACTGCTGGCCAGCGGCAACGGACCGATGCTGCTGCGTGAGCTGGCCACCTGGCTGCTGCATCCGGCGGCGGCGCAGTTCGCACTGCTGGGTGTCGTCGTGCTGGCCATCACCTCAGGCGACACGGCGCTCCGCAGCTTGCGGCTGGTGCTGGCGGAGTACTTCTCGATTGACCAGAGGCTGATCGGCCTCCGGCTGCTGACGACGGTGCCGATCTTCAGCGCGGTGATCGGCCTCCTCATCTGGTCGAACGCCGCCCCGGACTCCTTCAAGATCCTTTGGAACTACTTTTCCTGGAGCAACCAGATGATCGCCGTCTTCGCGCTGCTCGTGGCCCTGGCCTGGCTGCGGCGCCACGGCAAGCCGGCCTGGGTGGCGGCGGGGCCGGCGTTTTTCATGCTCTTCATCGTGCTCGACTACATCCTCTTCGTTAGCCCGGAGGCGGTCAAGGGCGCCCCGCTGGGGTTCGGCCTGCCGCCGCTGGTGGCCGCCGGCCTCGCGGCCCTGCTGTCGGCGGTGATCGTCGCGCGCGTCTGGCACCGCTCACGCCAGACCTAGGCTCCGCTGGCGTCCAGCCGCGCGGCTGGACGCAGCGGAACCGATGGAGGGATTTGCACGCTTGCCTTCCGCATGTTTTGGCTCAGCAGCGGCGCGATTGCCGCGCCCGGTGCGCCCATGACGACGAGCTGGCATGTGATACGTTCAGTGGAGAGGGACGGCGCGTTAGCGAATTACCCACCACCGCTTGATTTGGCCATTTTCTTGATCCATTCCTTCACCAATATCGGAATGCGCGCGAGGACTTCCCGACCGACAAGGACTTCATCGACGTAGCCCATGTGCAGCATGTCTATCAGCCGACAAAGATAGGACTTTCCACAGTCCCACCACGTGTACCGTGCGTCGATAATGAGGTAGTGAAGAACTTTGACCTCTTCCGAAACGGCCAGTTCCTCGATCTCCATGCCGTCGAGTAGACTCTCGTATACCCCGTCCGCGACGCGGCTGCCGAATGTGGTCGTATAGTAGTACTCCTTTATTTCCCACACCGCGATTGGATTGATTACTGACGGGAAGGCCCCATCCATGCGCCGGGCGAAAGTGCGCAGGGGAGATTTGTCGGTCGCGATTGTGGTGAGCGCCCGCGGATCGTAGTCGCACGGCTTGCCTGCTGCGTGTGCCTCGATCAACATGTTCACTATTCCCGTCAGGTATGCTGGCGCCCTCTTCGTTCCCTTCTGCTTGTTCATGGGGAGCGGGCATTGGGGCTTCAGTTCACGCTTGAGTCGGGTAAATTCCTTCTTTGCCTGTGCAGCGTCCATGAGGTTTGGAGCAACGTGATCGTGCAACAAGTCTCGCCGGAGTGTGAAGTACTCAAGAAGTTTCGTCCATGTCGCGCCAGCGTTCGGCAAAGGAGCGTCAAGGGCCAACGGCGTCAACCCGAGGGTTGTCAGGGCACCAGCGACGGCATTCCGGTCCGGAATGGAGACCTGACCACCGCTTGTGTAACCGCATTCTTGTCCGGCGAGTCGAACAAGAGCCCAGAACCGCTTCGGCAGGCCGATGAATCTCTTGTCAGGCTTCATGATGTGGGAGATACTCCTTCACTAACGCCGAGGGTTCCAGATCCAACGCACGGCAAACGTCTATGGTCTCGACAAACGAAAGAAGCCTTTCTCCTGCTTCGTACTTGCTCACGAACGACTGGGGCTTTTGCAGAATGGCGGCGAGAGCCGCCTGCGTCAAGTTTCTCTGTTCACGGCTGTGGCGGAGTAAACGCCGCAGGTGTTCCTCGTTGCCTGCATACCGGTTGTGCTTCATGGAATCCCAATATAGGATATGCTTGACGGGAAACCCAAATCGGGATATTATGACGCCATGAACGTGAAGGAAGATACGCTCGATATGTTCTACGGAACAGAGTTTCAGCACGTAGCCCCATTCAAGACGCAGCTTCTAAAGTGGATTGGAAACAAGCAACGGTTCGCCCATGAAATAGCATCGTTCTTCCCCAATAACATACGCACATACCGGGAGCCGTTTCTCGGAAGCGGGGCGGTGCTCGCAGCGCTACAACCACCTGACGCTGTCGGATCAGACCTTTGTGCGCCCCTGATGGAAATCTGGCGCTGCCTTCACAACTCACCACGTCAGCTCGTGGAATGGTATCAAACGCGGTACGAGGAATTCAGAAAGGCCGGCAAAACGGAAGGCTACGACCGTATAAAGGCCAGCTACAACGCGAAGCCAAATGGTCCGGATCTGCTGTTTATTTGCAGGAGCTGCTACGGGGGGGTGGTGCGGTTTCGCAAGAGCGACGGCGGCATCTCAACGCCCTGCGGCATCCACGACCCCATCACGCCGGGATCATTTGCGCAACGCGTTGACATATGGCGACGGCGGACAGCGGGTGCAGTCTTCCAGCAAATGGACTTTGAAGAGGCAATGTCGTTGGCCAAAGAGAAAGACCTCGTTTACTGCGACCCCCCTTATGTCTTCAGCCAGTCAATCCTCTACCGTGGCCAGGACTTCTCTTTGGCGCGGTTGCTGCATGCCATTGCCGACTGCAAGGCGCGTGGCGTTCGGGTTGCCCTGAGTATTGACGGCAAGAAGAAGTCCGGTCGCGTGGACTGTAAACTGGTAATCGCGGACGGTCTGTTTGAGCGAGAAGTGTTTCTGGATTGCGGCAGAAGCATGTTAAGGCGATTCCAGAAAGAGGGCGAATCTCTTGAGGATGAGGTGGTCCAGGATCGCCTCCTCCTCTCCTATTGATACATCTGCCTGGCGAAGCCGGCCTCGCGGCCCTGCTGTCGGCGGTGATCGTTGCGCGCGTCTGGCACCGCTCACGCCAGATCTAGGCTCCGCTGGCGTCCAGCCCTGTTCTGCGAGAGCTGGTGTGCTGATTATCCCCTTGTCTCACATCCCTTTGCACATTCGGCTCGCGGGGACGCTCGCCCTCCAAAGAACGCTCGCCCTCCAGGTGAGGCTCGCGGGGACGCTCGCCCTCCAAAAGACGCTCGCCCTCCAAAGAACGCTCGCCCTCCAGGTGAGCTCGCCCTCCAGGTGAGGCTCGCGGGGACGCTCGCCCTCCAGGTGAGCTCACCCTCCAGGTGAGGCTCGCGGGGACGCTCGCCCTCCAAAAGACGCTCGCCCTCCAAAGAACGCTCGCCCTCCAGGTGAGCTCGCCCTCCAGGTGAGGCTCGCGGGGACGCTCGCCCTCCAAAGGACGCTCGCCCTCCAGGTGAGCTCGCCCTCCAGGTGAGTTATCGCTAACGGTTTGATATATCGAACTGGAGGGCGAGCGTCCCCGCGAGCCGTATGCGCCAGGCCGGGTGCGTGGTGAGGCTGCTGGGACGCTGCCCACTCTCGCAGTTTCCGGTTCAGCCGCGAGGCTGTCGCGAGGCTGGACACAGCGGAACCGATGTATTAGTCTACCTTGCGGATGGCCATAGGAACACGAGTACCCAACCGCCCGGAGAACGGAACATGAACAAGACCCGATACCTGCTGGCAGCCACCTGCGCGCTGTGCGCGGCGACGGTGCTCGCCGATGTGAAGCTCGCGACGATCTTCACCAGCAACATGGTGCTGCAACGCGACCGGGAGGTGCCCGTCTGGGGCTCGGCCGACCCCGGCGAGGCGGTCGCCGTCTCCTTCGCCGGACAGGATCTCACGACCACAGCGGATGCAAATGGCGACTGGGAAGTGCGCCTCGCCCCGCTCGCGGTCAGCACCAACGGCCGACCGCTCGTCGTGACCGGCAAGAACACCTTCACCAACGCGAACGTGCTGGTCGGCGACGTCTGGCTCTGCTCCGGACAGTCCAACATGGAGATGAGCTTCGCCTGGGGCGTCACGGATGGGCCGAAGTTTCTAGAGGAGGCCGCCCGCTTCCCTATAATCCGCCGGATCAAGGTGAGCAAGAAGAAGGCGGAAGCGCCCTTGCAGAACGTCGGGATCGATGGCCCGTGGAGCGTCTGCGACACGAAAACCGCCAAGGACTACACGGCGGCGGGCTACTTCTTCGCGCGCCGCCTGGTCCTGGAACTCGGCGTCCCGGTCGGCCTGCTCGACGACAACTGGAGCGGCTGCCAGATCGAGCCGTTCATGGCGCCGGAGAGCTTCGAGGCGGAACCGCTACGCTCGTTCCTGCCCGGCATCCGGCAGTGGGTCGTCGGCACGCCCGAGTGGAAGACGGCTTGGGAGAAACAACTCGGGGCCGTGAAGACGTGGCTCGCGGCCAGCGAGGCCGCTCTGACGGACGGAAAGGCGCTTCCGCCCCAGGTTCAGCCGCTTGCTTCGACGGGTGCCTGCTCGCAATACAACGCGATGATCTACCCGATTGTGAGGTTCCCGATCAAGGGCGCGATCTGGTATCAAGGTTGCAGCAATGCCGGGGATAACGAGTCCTACCGTTTCAAACTCAAGGGGCTCGCCGACGGCTGGCGCCAGACCTGGGGCTACGACTTCCCGTTCTACTACGTCCAGCTCGCCGCCTACACGGCGCCGACCTCCGATCCCGCAGGCGGCAACGGCTACGCCCGGATCCGCGACGGTATGCGCCTGGCGATGACGAACATCGTCGACAGCGGTATGGCCTGTGCCATCGACATCGGCATGGCCAACGATATCCATCCAAAAAACAAGATCGATGTCGGCGAGCGTCTCGCCCGCTGGGCGCTGGCGAAGACCTACGGCAGGACGGAGGTAGTCCCCTGCGGCCCGCTCTTCAAGGCGATGAAGCCGGGCGTCGGCGACCTAGTCCTCGAGTTCGACTACGCCGACGGCCTCATGACCGCCACGAAGGAGGGATATGCGGCCCCGGTGCCGACCCCGGGCGTCGCGCCGAAGCACTTCGCCATCGCCGGTGCCGACCGCGCCTGGCACTGGGCCGACGCCGAAATCCGCGGCAACACCATCGTCCTCTCGTCCGACAAGGTGCCGGAGCCGGTGGCCGCCCGCTACGCCTTCCGCGCCTATCCCGACGGGGTGAACGTCTACAACGCCGCCGGCCTGCCGATGGTGCCCTTCCGCACGGATAGCTGGTAAATACAAAAGCACCCGCATGGCCTGATTGTTCCCTGCTGGGTGCGCGGTCTCATAGATCCCGCGCTACCGGTGCTGGTCGCGTTCGGCGGAGCCACTCACCACTAATTCCCCATGGGATCCGTGGCCTCTTGGCGTCACCATCAATCCCCGTTCCGCGAATCGGAGAGATCCGGGGCGCGTTTCCCGCCGAAAGCCTTGCGGAGGCGCTTATCCGATGAGCTGGAATTTCGGCGGGACGGGGAATCCAAACCGCGCTTGCGAAGATTCTCCCGCTTGGCCTCGCGTCCCGATTTCCAGTCTTCCCACGTGACGGAGATGACCTTATCCATTCTCCACCTCCACTTTGAGACGCTGAAGTTCCCGCAACACGTTGAAGTCGGGCGTAGCGGCCAAGCGCTCAGCTTCCACCCAATCCATGGATGGGTCATCAAGGCTCGAAACCAGCATCTGCTTGGCGGTCTTCAGTGCCTCGTCGGATGGCTGCGGGCAATAGGCAGCCAGCACCCGCTCCACAAGCGCCAATTCGCGGGGAACCAGCGTCACGGTGCCATACGGGGTCGCGATCGTCCGCATCGGGGCGGTCGATTCGTTTTCGAGGCTCCCAAGCATGACCACGAAAAGGCCGCACACCTGCCAACTCCTGGGTCCCCCAACCGCACCGAGCTGCGCCATGACATCCTGCGCCAACCGGAGGGGAATGGGGGCGATCTCACGCCGGCAGAAATCGATGTCTCCCGAC
This sequence comes from uncultured Lentisphaerales bacterium, assembly GCA_964649455.1. Lineage (GTDB taxonomy): Bacteria > Verrucomicrobiota > Kiritimatiellia > RFP12 > JAAYLN01 > JAAYLN01. The sequence continues at coordinate 33 of CAZYRQ010000052.1, read as the reverse complement.
ATGTATCCCCCCTCCGTGTAGAATTCAACCGCC
>CAZYRQ010000051.1:0-9941 GCA_964649455.1 uncultured Lentisphaerales bacterium | reverse complement strand
CGAGCCGCTGAAGGGCACGCCGCTGCTCGTCGACTACTGGGCCGCCTTCCGGCGCATCACGAAGCGCGACGTCAAGCTCGTGCTGACCGGCAGCGGTGCCGTCGAGGCGCCCGAAGGCCTGCGTCGGCACCTGATCGACTGCGGCTTTGTCGGCGAGCGGGAAAAGCACGACATCATGGCCGGGGCTGCGGCCTTCTGCCATCCCTCGGTCAACGAGAGTCTCGGCATCGTGCTGCTGGAGAGCTGGCTCGCCGGGCGCCCCGTACTGGTCCACGACCGCGGCGTCGTGCTCCGCGAGCAGACGCGCCGGGCGCGTGGCGGCCTCTGGTTCCGCGACTACCCGGAGTTCCAGGAGAGCCTGAACCTGCTGCTCGACCACCCGGAACTCGCGGCGGCCCTGGGCGCCGGCGGGCGGGACTTCACCCGGCGCGAGTACTCGCCCGGGGCCGTGCAGGCGCGGCTGCTCGCGGCGCTGCGCTAGGCCGGACGCGGGAGGAGCGACACCATGGCGGAACCAGTCAAGGTCAAGGACATCGGGACGGGGGGCGGAGGGGCCTTCCGCCAGTATTGCCGGCTCGTGCATGGCGACGTGGCGCTCTGGCGCGTGGTCCGCAACGAGCTGCTGGTCCTGCTCTTCTCCAACCTTCCCGGCGCCCTGGGGCTCGTTCTGCGGCGCCTCTGCTACCCGTGCATGTTCCGCTCCTGCGGCGGCCGGGTGGTCTTCGGACGGAGCGTCACCCTGCGGCACGCGCACAAGATCGACCTGGGGCGCGGCTGCATCGTCGACGACTTCGCCCTGCTCGACGCCAAGGGCGAGACGAACACGGGCCTCTCGCTGGGCGAGGGCGTCTACATCGGGCGCCACTCGTCGGTCTACTGCAAGAACGGCGACATCGTGCTGGGCGACCGCGTCAACCTCTCGGCCCACTGCACGCTCTTCTCCTCCAACCGGCTGCGGGTGGGGCAGGGGTGCATGATCGGCGCCTACTGCTATTTCCTCAGCGGCGGCGAGTACGACTACCAGGACGCCACGCCCTTCGCGGAGCAGCGCGGCATGGGCACGCGCGGGGAGCTCGTCATCGGCGACGACTGCTGGTTCGGCGCCCGCGTGACCGTCCTGGATGCCGCCTCGGTCGGTGCGCGCAGCGTCATCGGCGCCGGTGCGGTGGTCACCAAGCCGGTGGCCGGCCGCCAACTCGCCGTGGGTGTGCCGGCCCGCGTCATCCGCCAAATCTGAAGCCATGAAGCGCACCCTCCAGTTCGTCGCCAAGGCCGCCGTCAGCGCGGGCCTGCTGATCCTGCTCTACCGCCGCGTCGATCTCATCGCCCTGCGCGAACAGCTCCGCGACGCGCAACCCATCTGGCTGGCGCTCTTCTTCCTGCTGCTGGCGGCCAACACGCTGATCAGCTCCCTGAAATGGCGCCTGCTGCTGGCTGCCGACAACCTGATCCAACCGCTGGGCCGCCTCTTCGCCAGCCATCTGACGGGATCCTTCTTCAACCTCTTCCTGCCGTCGACCATCGGGGGCGATGCCTACCGGATCGCGGACATCGGACGCCACACCTCCGGAACGGCCCGTACCGCTGCCTCGATCCTGGCCGACCGCCTGACCGGGTTTCTGGCCCTAGCCCTCTACGGGCTCGTCTTTTCCTTCGTGTCGCGCGGCGCCATCCCCAACTGGGACGACCGCTTCCTGCTGCTGCCCGCGGCCGCGCTCGGCGCCCTTGCCGCGCTGCTCGCGGCGTTGATCGAGCAGGCGTGGCTCCGTCGGATCGCCGCGCGTCTCCCCCAGCGGGTCCGCGCGCGGGTGCTGGCCGTGTTGGACAAGATCCTCGGTTCGATCCGCGTCTATACCCGGCGCCCGGCCGTCTGGATCCAGTCGCTCCTGATCGCCTTTGTCTTCCAAGGCTTCGCCATCCTGGCGGTCTTCTCGCTGGGGCAGGCCATCGGGCTCGGCGTACCGCCGGCGCCCTTTTGTTTCTTCGTTCCCTTCATCACGCTGATGGAGATGATCCCCGTCTCGATCTTCGGCATCGGCCTGCGCGACACCGGCTACGTCTGGTTCATGCTGGCCGTCGGGCGCGGACGCGCCGAGGCCGCGGCAATCTCCGTGCTCTATGTCGCCGCCACGCTGCTCTATGTCTCGATCGGCGGGCTGATCTTTGTCTGCCGCCGGCAACCCCTGCCGGCAGCGCAACCAAACGGGAGTGAATGATGGAAAACGGATTCTTCGACCTGCAGGTGAACGGTTACGGCGGCGTTGATCTCAACAGCGACGGCGTCACGGACGACGAGATCGAGCGGATGTGCGCGCGGCTCGCGGACGACGGGGTGGACGGCATCCTCGCCACCATCGTCACCGCCCCGGTGCCCGACATGATGCGGCGCCTTGGCAGGATCGTGGCCGCCCGCGAGGCGCGGCCGGCCATCCGCCGGCGCATCGCCGGTCTCCACATCGAGGGACCCTTCATCAATCCGGCTGTCGGCTACCGCGGCGCCCACGAGGCGCAGGCGATCATTCCACCGGCGCTGGACGAGGTCAAGCGCCTCCACGACGCCTGCGGCGGACTGCTGCGCCTCCTGACGCTGGCGCCCGAATGCGACACGGGGTTCGCAGCGACCCGCTGGCTGGCCGGCCAGGGCGTGGCGGTTGCGGCCGGTCACTGCGACCCGTCGCTGGAGACGCTCCGGGCGGCGGTCGATGCCGGGCTCTCGCTATTCACCCACACGGGCAACGGCTGCCCGATGACGATGCACCGCCACGACAACATCATCCAGCGCGCGCTCTCGCTGCACGGGCGTTTGACCCTCTGCTTCATCGCGGACGGCGTGCACATCCCCTTCTTCGCGCTGAGCAACTACCTGCGCGCCTGCGGACTCGAACACGCCGTGGTCGTCACCGACGCCATGCAGGCGGCGGGCATGGGGCCGGGGCTCTACGGCATCGGCTCCTTCCAAGTGCTGGTCGGCGAGGATCTCGCCGCCTGGGCGCCGGATCGCTCGCACCTCGTCGGCTCGGCGGGCACGATGCCGCGCACGGCAGCCAACCTGCGCGATCACCTGGGGCTCTCCGAGGCCGACGTGCGGCGCCTGACGTGCGACAATCCGCGCCGCGTGCTGGCGGCGGCCCGCGCTTTATGACGGGCGCGCGAAGAGGGCCAGCAGGCTGACGGCGTTGAAGAGGGCGTGCATCACGATGGGCGTCAGCAGATGCCCGGTCGCGAGAAAGCCCAGCCCGCAGGCGCCGCCCACGGCCAGAAGCGGCAGCAGGCTCCCGGCATGCAGGTGCAGCGCGGCGAACAGCAGCGACGAGAGCAGCAGGGCGCGCCAGGGGCGTGTGCCGTGGCGCGCGAGCACGGGCAGGAGGATGCCCCGGAAGACGACTTCCTCGGCGAGCGGCGCGAGCACGAGCGACGCGAGCAGTAGTACGAGCACCCGCCACGCGCCGAGCTGACCGCCGGCCAGCCATTGCAGCGCCGCCTGCGGCTCCACCGGCCACGCGAGACGCTGCAGCATGGCGGCGCCAGCGCCGGCTGCTAGCCAGGCCGGCGCGAGGAGCATAACGCCCCCGCGCAGACCGGCGGCGACTGCGCGGACGCGCATGCCCCGGCCGCCGCCGACCGCGCCCGCGAGCGTGTGCCAGCCGCTTCCCGCGAGGCGCAGGCAGACGGCGACTGCCAGCGCCAGCAGACCGTTCTGGAGAATACCGCCCGCCAGCAGGGATCCGAGGGAGGGCAGGGGTGGAGCGGCAGGCGGCCGCAGCGTCTGTGCCGCCGACATCGCGAAAATCCAGGCGAGGATGAGCACGAGCGGCCAGACCTCCAGGTCGGCCGCCGGCAAGGCCGCCAGGCGGTTACGCAGGTGGCGCTGAACCGCGGCCCGGCGCGGCGCGGCCCAAAGCAGCAGATGGACGAGCAGGCCCGCGCCCAGCAGTCCCAGCAGGAGGATGAGCCAGACGGCGGCGAGTGGCAATGGGGTGAGCGGGGTTTCGGGAACGAGAGGCATGTTTGGCGGGTGTTTCGCCAGCATATCGAATCCGCGCCGCATTGGCCAAACCGAAAAGAGTGGGAGGCACGGTGTGGCGAAAAAGTCCTACTGTGGACGGGTTACGACGAGGCCGACGCCTACGCCTACCATTTCTGGATGGCCATGATGAGCCACGCCCCTGTCGAAGGCGTGGCCGGCGACCGCTAGGTTCAGCAGATCCACGCACCCAGCCCGGCGCCGGACAGCAGCAGCAGCACCGGCGACACCTTCCCGTGCAGCACGCCGAGGCACACGATTCCCGCCACGAGCAGCGGGCGCCACGTCTGGATCCAGTCTCCGCCTCCGGCGACCTCCCCCAGAACAACCTGGCAGAGCCGCAGAGCCACCGCCAGGATCAGCCCGGCAATGATCGGACGCAGCACGGCGAGCACCCGGGCCATGCCGGGATGGTTGCGGTAGCGCCGCCAGAGCATGCCGAAGAGCAGGACGCACACGAGGGAGGGCACCAGCAGCGCGAGGGTCGCGGTCACGGCTCCCGGCAGGCCGGCCACGCGCCAGCCGACGAAGGTCGCGCAGTTGACCACCAGCGGGCCGGGCGTCGCCTCGGAGAGGCCGAGGATGTCGACGAATTCCAGTTCCGTCAGCCATTCGTGCGCCAGCATCTCGTTGCGGACGAGCGGCAGCATCGCCATGCCGCCGCCCACCGTGAGCAGCCCGATCTTGGCGAAGGCCAGGAACAGCTGGAGCAGTTCCATCATCCGGCGGCCTCCGCGCGCCCCCGGCGCGTCACGATGGTCTGCGCCAGCAGTCCCGACCCGATGCCGCCCAGGATGGCCCAGACCGGGTTGAGCGCCCAGACGAGCGTCAGCGCCGTCACCGCCAGTCCGAGGATCCAGGCCCCGCGCCGGCGCCAGCCGCGCCAGACGAGCCGCAGCGCGGTGCCGAGCAGCAGGCCGGCGAGGGCCGGGCGCAGTCCCGCGATGAAGCGCGCCACCCACGGGTGGTCTCCCAGCCGATCGAAGAGCCCGGCGAGCAGCAGGATCGTCAGGAATGGCGCCGTGACCGTACCGAGCGCGGCCACCACCGCGCCGCGCCAGCCCCGCAGGCGCTGGCCGATCAGCATGGCGGTATTGACCGCGATGACGCCGGGAATCGCCTGCGCCAGCGCGAAGAGATCGGCCATGGCCTCGTGCGTGGCCCAGCGGCGCCGCTCCACGACCTCGCGCTCCAGCAGCGGCAGCATGGCATAGCCGCCGCCGAACATGCCGCCGCCCACGCGCACGAAACTGGCGAAGAGGCTGCCCAGGCGCGCCCGCGGCGCGGCGGCGCCCGGTGACAAGACCTGTCCGGAATCAACCATCCCCGAGCATCTCCAGTTCCGCCCACCTGTCCACAAGCTGCTCGATGGTCGGCGGCAGTTCGGCCAGGCGTTGCTGCCGGCGGGCGAGCATGTCGGGCGGCAGCCGGTAGGCCTCCGGATCCTGCATTTGCTCCTGCAACACCCGCAGTTCCGTTTCGAGCGCTTCGATCCGACCGCCGATCACGGCCAGTTCGCGCTGTTCATTATAGCCGAGCCGCCGCCGCGGTGCACGTCCGGGAGCCGTGACGGGTGTGGACGTGGCCGCGGGGGGGGTGCCGGCGTCTTCGTTCGCGGTGGCGGTCTTGCGCTGGATCAGCCAGTCGTCGTAACCACCGGCATACTGGACGACCCGTCCCTCCCCTTCCAGCACCAGCGTGCTGGTCACGACCTGGTTCAGGAAGGCGCGGTCGTGGCTGACGAGCAGCAGGGTGCCCTCGAAGCCGGCCAGCTGCTCCTCGAGCAGCTCGAGCGTCTCGATGTCGAGGTCGTTGGTCGGCTCGTCCAGGGCCAGGAAGTTGCCGGGATCGAGGAAGAGGCGGGCGAGGAGGAGCCGGTTGCGCTCGCCGCCGGAGAGCACCTTGACGGGGGTCCGGGCGCGGACGGGATCGAAGAGAAAGTCCTGGAGGTAGGCGAAGATGTGCCGCGGCCGGCCGTTCACGATGACGGTGTCGCGCCCGTCGGCGAGGTTCTCCGCCACGCTCTTCTCGGGATCCAGCGCCGACCGCAACTGGTCGATACCGCCGATCTGGATCCGGCTGCCGGGTATCACGCTCCCGGCCGACGGCACCAGTTGGCCCGTCAGCAGGCGCAGCAGTGTCGTCTTGCCCGAGCCGTTGGGGCCGATGATGCCGATGCGCTCGCCCTGGAGGATGCGCAAATCGAGTTCCTTGACGATCGGCGCCTCCCCGGGGTAGGCGAAGCCGAGGCCGCTCACCTTGAGCGCCAGGGAGCCCGGGCGCTCGGTGGCCTGGAGCTGCATGCGGCTGGTGCCCTGTTCCAGGCGGCGTTGGCTGAAGGTTTCGCGCAGCGCGAGGAGCGCGCGCACGCGTCCTTCATTGCGCGTGCGTCGCGCGCGGACTCCTTTGCGCAGCCAAGCCTCCTCCTGGTCGAGCCGTCGGCCCAGGCGTTCCCAGGCTACGGCCTCGTCGTCCAGCACCTGCTGTTTGCGCCGGAGGAAGGTGTCGTAGTCGCAATCCCATCCCGCCAGCCGGCCGCGGTCGAGATCGACGATGCGCCGGGCCAGTTTGCGCAGGAAGGCGCGGTCGTGGGTGACGAAAAGGAGCGTCTCGACGCGGCTTTTCAGGAAGCTCTCCAGCCACTCGATGGAGGCGAGGTCGAGGTGGTTGGTGGGCTCGTCGAGCAGCAGCAGGTCGGGTTGGCCGACGAGCGCCCGCGCCAGCAGCGCGCGGCGGCGCAGGCCGCCCGAGAGCTTCTCCAGGCGCGCCTCGGGATCGAGGTCGAGCCGCGACAGGACGGCGTCCGCCGCCGTCGCCCGCTCCCACGGCTCGGTGCCCGGATGGGGCGCCATCCCCGCCTCGACCAATTCACGGACGCTCCCCTGCAGATTCGGGGGCACCTCCTGCGGCAGGTATGCGACCCGCAGGCCCGGCTGCCGCTGGACGACCCCTCCGTCCGGCTCGACCAGGCCGGCCAGCAGGCGCAGCAGCGAGGTCTTGCCCGAGCCGTTGCGACCCGTAAGACAGGCGCACTCCCCCCGCTCGACGACCAGGTTGACCTGATCCAGAAGCGGGTCGCCGCCGAAACGGAGCGAGACATCCTGCAGAGTGATGAGCGCCATGGTGATCCCGCGCCTCAAGCACTTTTCATACCATCGCGGCTTGCATGGCACGGGCGATTCCAGTACACTCCCCCCATTGCGGCAACCGGAGCGGGTATGGGCAAGAATCCCGCCCGCAGCCGGTTAGCGCGGGATGGTGCATGGTGTTTCAGTCGCTCAGTCTATCGCAGCAGCAGCGCCAGATGATGATTCTGGCGCCGCAGCTACGGCAATCGCTCGAAATGCTGCAGTTGCCGCTGATGGAACTGCGGGCGATGATCCAGCACGAGATGGAGCAGAATCCCGCCATCGAGGATGTCGTCACGCCCCAGGAAATCTCCTTCGACGCCCTCGCGACGCGGACCGTCGGCGAGGGCTACACGGGTTCCGAGGCGCCCGCGGACAGCGCGGGCGAGACCGCGCCGGTCGCCGAGCCCGGTGAGGCGCCGGCGGTGCCGGACACGGACGGGCCGCTGGATTTCGGCGAGCAGAGCGTCGACACGCTGACGGCTTTGGACAACGAGTGGCGCGACTACTATTTCGAGGAGCAGCAGAACAATCCCTACACCGTGCAGGACGAGGAGCGGCGTCGCTACATGTTCGACTCGCTCCGCCAGCCCGTCTCGCTGCAGACCCACCTCCTCGGGCAGCTTGGGACGACCGACCTCGCCGATGAGGACCGGCAGCTCGGCGAGTTGATCATCGGCAGCCTCGACGACCATGGTTTTCTCAAGGCAAACCTGGCCGAAATCGCCGCGCAGGCCGCGGCGCCGCTCTCCCGGATTGAGGCGGTGCTCGGGGTGATCCAGACCTTCGATCCGCCCGGCATTGCCGCGCGCGGTCTGCGCGAATGCCTGCTGATCCAGATCCGGCAGAGCGACGCCCCCTTGGCCCGGTTGGCTGAGGCCATCATCGCGAACCATCTGCAGGCGCTCGCCGCGCAGAAGTATACGCAACTGGCCGGCACGCTCAAGGCGACGGTCGCGGAGATCCGGCAGGCGGCGGATCTCATCCGCACGCTGAATCCCCAGCCGGGCCGGCTGCTCGAGAGCGACACGACGTCCTACGCCGTGCCCGAAATCTTCGTCAAGCGCCTCGCGAGCGGCCGCTGGGCCGTCGCCCTGGACGACGACCAGCTGCCGCACATCCGCATCAGCAGCCACTACCGCCGGCTGCTCGAGGACGAGCACACGTCCGCCGAGGTGAAGTCCTACATCCGCGAGCGCATCCGCTCGGGGGCCTTTCTGATCAAGAGCATCCACCAGCGCCAGAAGACGATCCACCTGATCGCCAGCGAGATCGTCGCGGCGCAGCAGGCCTTTCTGGAGCAGGGCGTCTCGGCCCTGCGGCCGATGACCATGGCCGAGGTCGCGGAGCGCGTCGGCGTCCACGAGACGACCGTCAGCCGCACCGTCGCCAACAAGTACATGCAGACGCCGGTCGGCGTCTTCGAGCTCAAGTTCTTCTTCACGCCGGGGCTGAAGACCACCGGCGGCCCCGCCGTCTCGAACAAGACCGTCCAGGACAAGATCGACGCCATGATCCGGCAGGAGCCGCCCGCGAACCCGCTCTCCGACCAGGCGATCCAGGATCGGTTGCGCGCGGAGGGCATCGAGATCGCGCGCCGCACCGTCGCCAAGTACCGGATGATCCTCAAACACCCACCCTCCCACCTCAGAAAGCGCGGGTAGCGTACAATGCCTCCCGGATTCGGCATGGGACGGCTGATGCGCGGCGGCCACGAGGCGGAGACCGTGCGTCCCGTCAAGATCACCGACCGCCGCATGCTCGGCTGGTTCTATCGCAATCTCGCCGCCTACTGGCCGCGGCTGATCCTCGGCTTTCTCGCCATGCTGGGCGCGACGGCGGCCGGCCTGGGGGTGCCCCTGGTGCTCAAGGATATCTTCGACAAGGTCATCGTCGCCCGCGATCCGGCCCCGCTGCCGGGGCTCACGCTGCGCTTCCTCGGCCTGACCCTCGCAGGCCTCGTGCTGGGCGCGGCGCGGACGAACGTCATGCACCTGCTGGGCCAGCGCTTCGTCCTGAAGATGCGCATGGAGTGCTTCCGCCACCTGATGACGCTGGGCCTCGACTTCTTCGCCAACGAGCGTTCCGGCGACATCATGTCGCGCATCAGCAACGACGTCGGGGCCGTCGAGGATCTCGTCGTGCATGCCTCCGACGACGTCATCACGAACGTCGTCCACGTCATCGGCGCGACCTTCTTCCTCTTCGCCCTCGACTGGCGCATGGCGCTGATCGCCCTGGCCCCGCTGCCGCTCTTCATCGGCATGCTCTGGGCCCTCACGCGCTATATCCGTCCGGTCTTCACCCGCATCCGCCGGGAGCTGGGCGACATCAACGCGCGCCTGCAGGAGCACCTCTCCGGCATCCACGTGATCAAGGCCTTCGCGCGGGAGGAGGCCGAGACGGCCTACTTCGAGGAGAGCAGCCGGGCCTACTGGCGATCCAACTGCAAGAGCATCTGGATGTGGAGCACGTTCTTTCCGATGCTCTCGCTGGTCACGAGCGTCGGTCTCGTCGTCCTCATCTGGTACGGCGCCCGCCGCGCGGTGACGCAGACGGCCGTTGCGGTTATGACCCCGGGCACGATCATCGCGTTCCTGCGCTACATGCAGGACTTCTACCATCCCATCGGCGCCCTGGCGCGCGTGCAGAACGTCGTCAACCGCTCGCTGGCCGCCGTGGCGCGCATCTTCGAGCTGCTCGACACCCGCCCCTCCGTGGCCGACGCGCCCGACGCCGCCGACCTGCCGCCGATCGAGGGCCGCGTGGAGCTGCGCGGCGTCGCGTTC
>CAZYRQ010000050.1:0-10095 GCA_964649455.1 uncultured Lentisphaerales bacterium | reverse complement strand
TCATGCGTGCCCTTACGGGTACCGGGGGTTCGAATCCCTCCCCCTCCGCCACTAAAGTTCAGCCGGAGCATTGCCTGTGGGCGAAGAGGCATGCCGGGCGTCGCTGACGGTGCCCGCGGTCGCCGATCCGCCCGTTCCTCGTCGGCGGATGACCCGCGTCGGCACTCCCACCGCCACATGGTACGGAGGCACGGATTTGACCACCACCGATCCGGCACCGACCACGGCGCCATCCCCGATATCCGCCGACCACAAGACACAGACGCACATCCCCAGATAACAGTCGCGCCCGATGGTGATCCTGCGCGAGTGGCCGCCTTGGCGGATGATGGGTTGCTGGGGATCCTCGAATCGGTGCGAGTAGGGTGTGATCGTGATGTTCTGGGCCAACAGCGTATCGTCGCCGATCTCCAGACCGCGGTGGCCGTGGAGGCAGCAGCCCGTGCCGATATAGACGCGCTTCCCGACTTCGATGTAGCCGTCATTGCCCTCGGTATCGAGATAGACGCCGACCTTGAGCCGTGTCTCGTCGCCCAGCGTGATGCCCCGCTCCGAACGGGCGATCAGTGTGCAATTGTCGTCGATGACTACCCCGTTGCCCAGGGAAATGTGCTGGGGATTGATGATCCGGACGCCGCATCCGATGCGGACATGTTCTCCCATGGCGCGCAGCAGTCCGCGATAGTATTGCTCCCGCACCTCGGCGGCGGCCGGCGTCTCCATCTGGAGAAAAACGGCGCGATGGTACGCCTCGCGCTCCTCGGAACCGAGTCGTGCAAAGGCTTCGGTAAAAGGCAGGTTCATAGTTTCACTTTCGTCAATCATCCACGCCAAACTGGCGAATCGCCTACTACAGTCCTCGTCCTCGACTCCCCGCTCACATCTGCGCCCCTCTGTGGCTAACCGATCCCCCCTGCGCCTCCTGCCGTCTCCTGCTCGACCCAGCCGTAGGCGAGGGTGTGGTGCAGCTCGGCGAGGTAGGGGAAATCGGGATGCCGCGCAAGGAAGCGCTCAATCCGTTCGCGCTGGGCCTCGGTCAGCGGCTTGTGCGGCAGATGCGCCACCCCGCCGCGCGGCAGCAGCCCCGCGACGGGAAGGCTCTGGCCGACCTGCGCGGCAATGCGGTAGCCGTCGAGATCGCTGTCGCCGGCATGTTCAGCCGTGGCGCCGGCCGCGGCGAAATGCCGCAGCAGCCCGCGCACAGCGCTGTTGGGATAGCCCTCGGTGTAGAGCGCCGGCACCCCCGCGCGCACCCAGTCGAGAAAGGGCGCCGCGTTTTCGCTGGTGACGAGCCGCAGAGGAGCGTCGATCTCGATCCGCTCGATGCGCTGGATGGTCTCCCACGGCAGAACCACCGCCTGCCCCGCCGCGAAAAGGGCGCGTGGGAAGTCGAGACCACCCGTCGCCGCAGTGTGGAAGGAGAAGGGCGCGAAGACGATGGCGTGCGAGGCGTAGGGATTGTCGATCAGACCGCAGTGGGCATGGAGCGCAGCGGCCGGCAGGTCGGCCTGGTCATGGGCCAGGCGCAGGATCCGTTCAAGTTGGGCGAGACGCGCGCCGCCGCGCAGCGCCTTGCTGTCGTTGAAGCAGTCGGAACCGAGCTGCGACAGGGTGAGCCCTGGCGTGTCGCGCAGGCGGCGATAGGCGGCGAACAGCTTGAGCGAGACGTCGGCCCGGTCGCGGTCGGTGCCGATGAACCGGCGCAGGACGCCGGCGGTTTCCAAAGCGTCGACCAGGGACCGCTCATCGGGATGGAGCAGGCGCAGGCGCTTGGCCGTCTCGCGGGCGAGTGCCGCAGCCTGCGCGGCGCTGTCGGGCCGCCGCTCGTACCCGATGACCTCCACGAAGGGCTGCCACAGCCCGACCGCGCGCAACGGTTCAGAGAGGCTGAGGATGTACTTACCGTGTTCGACAACGCAACGACCGGACAGCAGCCGGTTGAGGCGGTCGAAGAGATCGCCGTTCCCGGCGGCCGCGCCCAGGACGATGCGCGGCGGCAGCCGCTCGGCAGTGGCGGCATGCCGGACAATCCGTGTCAGGTAGGGCACGAGATCCGGCTGCCGCGCGAGGCGGGCTTGTAGGTCATCGGTGTTCACGGTGTTGGGCCAGGCGTGGGGGTCGTCTGGCGGCTGATGGTCTCCCCGGCGAAGTCGAGAGGACCTTCACCTGCCGCCGCAGGATCCAGCAGGTCGAGCTGCCGTTGGGTGTTGTTCCAGTGGACGGGATGGAGGTGGACGTTGAAGTGGTCGTCCTTGACGACCAGCACCGAGGTGGAGTGCGGCACCTCCTTCTTCACGCCGTCCTGGTCGGGCGAGGCGACAAAGAGTTGCAGTTCCAGATCGGTGGCGAAGGCGATGATCTGGTCGCGTCGGTTGGCGTCGATGCCGTAGAAGGCCTCGTCGAAGATCAGTACCGGCAGCCGGATGCGGTCGCGGTCGTAGAGGAAATTGGCGATCATCAGGATCAGCAGATAGTTGGGCACGGCCTGCTCGCCGCCCGATCCCAGACTCTTGGTGCGCCGGTCGATGATCTGGCCCTCGGCGGAGGCGGTGATGATCTTGAGTTCGTAGCGGAACCAGTTGCGGTAGTCGAGCACGCGCGGGATCTCGCCGACTTCGGTGGCGAGGATTCCGTCAAGATGCAGGTCGATGAAGGCCTTCAGGTCGCCCTCCGTCTCGCCGGGCGCGAGGGAGTGGTAGCGCCGGACGGTCTCGATGATCGCGCCGAAGCCCTCGACGGGTGCGATAGAGAAGGCGTAGCGGTTGTTGCCGAAACGGCGATCACGCAGCAGCGAGCCGATGCGGCGCGTCATCTGCTGCAGTTGCAGGACGCTGAGCTGCAGGGCGGTGACGAGTTCGTCCATGACGATCTGCTTGAAGAGGCGGCGCGTCTCTTCGGTGATGATCGATTCCTGGTCGGCGAGTTGGCGCTCCGCTTCCTCGATTACGTCGCCGAGGGCCGCGCCGCGGCGGTCAGTCAGCGTGTTGGCAGCCTTGTCGAAGATTAGGCCGAAGGCCAGATTTTCATTCTGCCGCAGGGCATGGTCGAGTTCAGTTTCGAGACGCGCACACTCGATCTGCGCGTTCTGCGCCAGCACGACCAGAGCTTCGCGGTTGTCAGCGCGGTCGCCGCAGCGGGCGGTGACAAAGGTGTCGATGGGGACGTCGGGCGTGACGAGCGCGAGCAGATCCGCCTCGGCGCGGTCGCCGGCGTCGATCTGGCGGGTCAGGACGGCATTGCGATCCACGATCCGCCCCTCGATCTGTTTGATGTTGTGGGTGACGGCACCCGATTCGCGCGCGCCGGCGTCAATCTCCCGCCGCAACGCGGCCTGCTTGCGCTCGGCCTCCCTGATCCGTCCTTCGAGACCTTCAAGCCCTTCGGATTTCAAGCGCAGGACGAGGTCGTGGAGGCGCTCGCCGGACAGGACGGACTCCTCCTCGCAGCGCTCCAGATCGCGCGTGGCGCTGTCGCTTTCCGTTTGGCGGCTGGTTTGCAGGAGCCGGGCCGCATGAACCTCGTTGGTCAATTTCTGGAGCGCGCCAGGGAGGGTCTGCAGCAGAGCCTTGAGTGCGTTGACCGTTTGCTGGGACGCCTGGCGTACGCTCTGCTCCTGCGTGACCGTGCGGCGCTGGCGCGTCAGATCCGCCTGGCGCACCTCGATCTCGCGGATTTCGCGCTGGAGCGCGTCACGGCGGGCGTCGAGCCCGATCAGCCGCGCCGCGCGGAGCAGGGCGGGCGTTTCACGGTTGCGGAAGTGCAGGATTGTCTGGTCGAGGAAGGCATCGGCGCGCGGTCCCGCCTTGGCGGCGAGCTGTTGGCGCAGCACGAGGATGGCGTCGGGATCGGAAGCTGCGATGTCGAAATAGCGACCGATCCAGTCGCAGCGCGTGTCGTCGCCCTCGTTCGGCACGGCGAGCGACTGGTTGGGGTAATCGCGGAAGAGGATGCGCCGCAGCGTGTCGGCGCTCTCTGGTTCGACGAGCCAGGTGGCGAGCACGGCATCGCCGATGACCTGTTCGAGCATGGCGACTTCGCGGGGCCGCAGGCCGGAAGCGGGCACGAGGCCTTCGTAGAGCGGGCGGGCGTCGATCATCGCCTGCTGGATGGCGCTGCGCGCCTCGGCAAAGCCGGGCACGCTGGGCTGGGCTTCCTCGATGTGGCGCTTGGCTTCGAGCTGCGTCGTTGCGTCGGCGAGTGCGGTGTCGAGGGCTTCGGCGCGGCGCTCGGCGGCTTCGCGCTGGCGGACGAGGGTCTGCGTGCAGGCATCGGCCAGCTCGAAGAGCGTGCCGGTCGGCAGGTCGGCGATGGCCTGCTCGGGTGCTTCGGCGCGACTGGCGTCGTCGAGGAAACCGGCAAGCGAAGACGTGGCGAATGGCAGGTTGCGCCCCAGTCGCAGCAAGTCGGCGGCCGCAGCGCCGAGTCGCTTGGTCAGCTCCGCCAGGCTGCGCCCGCAAGCCGCGTCGGCTTCGGTCATCGCGCGGCGCGCCTGCAGCAACGCGGTCTTGGCGCGGTTGTGCGCCGACTTGGCTTTCTCGCAGGCGAGGCGCGCCTCCTTCTCGCGCGACACGAGTCCCTGGGCATCTTTCTGACGCAGTTCGGCGAGGCGCAACTGGGCGTGCTCGTCGTCGTGGCGCAGCCTTTCGAGCTGTAGTTCGAGGTCGGCGAGGCGCCGGATTTCGGCATCGCGGAGTTCCGTGTCGTGAGCGATTTCCGCGTGGAGGCCGGCCGCGACGAGGCGGCTCTCCCGCCATCGGGCGCAGGCGGTGGCGATCCGGTGCTCCTGGATGGCCCGGCGGTGATCGGCGATCTCGCGCAAGAAGCGCGCCTTGCCGCGCAAAGCCTCGAGGTTCTGGCGGCTCTCCTCGATGGACTTGAGATTGCGGATGAGCGTCTCGAAAACCTCGCGTTCGGGCTCCTGCAGCAGCGTGCGGAAAAGCTTGTCGTAGTCGCCGGCCCTGGCGGCGATTTCGCGGTAGGCCTTGCCGGTGGCCAGGAGCTGGCAGGCGTCGGCGTAGGTGGCGCGGTTGCCGAAGAAACGCTCGGCGATGGCGTCGGTGTAGGCGCCGATGCGGCCGAAGTAGCCGGCGCCGCCCAGGGCTTCGCGCAGCTCGTGGCGTGTGGCGGGGCGCATCCGGCCCGCCTGTTCGCGCACCAGGGGGAGGTCGTCGACGGGACCGTCGCGCATCATGCCCCAGCTCTCGTAGGCTTCGTCGAAACCGCGGACGCTGACGCCCACGGCGATACTGACCGCGCGACCGCCACGGGTCGCGATCTCCAGCGCGGCGTAGGTGATGCCGCCCTCGGCGTTCAGTGGGCCGTTCGTCTCGACATTGTAGCGCATGACGATGCCCTGGACATTGCGTCCGGCGGCGGCCTTGGCGCCGACCACGCGGGCGGCGGCGTTGAACTCCATGGCGCGGCCGCCGGTCAGCACAAAATGGATCGCGTCGAGTACGGTGGTCTTGCCCGACCCGTTGTCGCCGAGCAGGAACAAGTGCCCGCCGGCGCGGATTTCGAGCGTGGTAGTGCCGATGTTGTGGAAATTGACCAGCCGGAGGCGGGTGATGCGGTTGAAGGCGCTCATGGGGTCTCTTCGTCTCCGGAGGGCGGATCGACGGCTTCCATCTCCGCCTCGGCCCCGATCGGGCGGGCCACGGCGTTGGCGCTGTAGTGCCAGAGCGCCGGCATGCATTCGTAGATGACTTCGTCGGACGCGACACGCTCGTCGGCAGGCGGCTTTACTCTGAGCAGGAAGCGGTAGCGCTCGAGAGTCGGCATCACGCCGCGCAGGATGCGGCGAACCTCTTCGTCGCCGTATCCCCCGGCGGCATCGGGAAAAAGCTCCTGGAAGCGACTGCGCTCGAACTCGTGTAGATCGCCGAAGCGGAAGCGGTAATTGTCGGGGTCGTCGACGCTCACCGACTCGGCTTCGATGCGGGACTCGAAGAACTCCAGCAGCAGCATGAAGGCGATGCAGTCGTCCCGCCGCGTGAAGTTGAAGCAATCGCGGTTGGCGGGTGTTATGCGCTCGTTGTGCCAGTGGGGCTTGAAGAGTCGCGCGCACTTGGCATCGGTGACCAGTTGCCAGCCGAAGTGGCCTTCGAAGAAGGCCGCGAACTCGCGGGCGTAGCGCAGCAGAAAGAGGAAGAGATCCTCGTCGTCGCTCTTGTAGAAATAGGGCGCTTCGAGGAGCACGTTGAGTGCGGCCTGAACCTTCGGCGCGGTGGCTGGGGACTGGAGCAGTTCGTCGAGCGTTTTCATCGGGAGTCGGCTGGGTGAATCGCGAGATCGTGGAAATCGAGCGTGGCGTGTTCGGCGGCGACCACCGCAGTGTCGTCCAGGGGCTCGGCGGAGAGGCCGATGCGGGCCAGGCGGCGTCCGTCGCCGAGCAGACCGCTGCGCATGACCTCCATGATGCGGGCGAAATCGGCGAATTCGACGATGGCGACCGTCGAGAGGCGCGCGGCCTGGCCGCCCTTCGGTGCAACGCCGTGACGGCGCATCCAGTCGGCCAGTTGTTCGAGACGGCGCTCCTCGATCGATACTGCGGGGTGATCGCCTTCCGGGGCGCGGGGCTCCATCCAGACATGCGTGTCACCGCGCACGCGGTGCTTGCTCCAGACGGGCTGCGGCGGGGCGGCCTTGAGGTGTTCCGTCCATTCGTGCAGATCGCCGATCATGTGCGCGGGCTGGAAGACCGTGCGCATCCAGGCGCGCGGCACGGCCTCGGGCGGTAGGGTGGCGAGTTCGCTCAGGCGCAGGCGGACGTCCGCGAGGCGGTGGCTGCGGCGTTCCAGTTCGCGCAGGTGGGCGTGCAGCTTCTGCCAGACCAGCAGCGCCGAGCGGTTGACACGCGAGGTGAGCTGCTCGATCTGGCCCGAAGGCCCGTAGAACGCGGCCAGGGTGGCGAGCGTCGGCGTCGGCTCGGGGATGCGGGCGCGGAGGAGCGACTGCGTGGCGGCGGCCTCGTCGCGCATGATCCGTGTGCAGGCCTCCCAGCGGGCGGCGAGCCGCGGCTGGCGCAGCTTGTCGATCTCGGGACAAATTTCACCCCGTAGGGACTGGATGCGGCGGAGAAAACGCTCCAGAAAGCGGTCGAGTTCTCCGATCAGCCCGCGGGCGCGCGGAATCTCGTAGCTGCCCGCCGCGAAGGCTAGCAGTCGGATGTTGAAAGCGCCGAGCGATTGCGCCACGCTCTCGGTGGCGGCGGACATCCGCGCCAGTCGGTGGAAGATGGCGCGTGCCTCTTCGTAGTCGATCATGGCGAGGGAGAGTTTGTTGATCAGGCGCGCGGTCTCGCGCAGGCTGGCGACCAGGTCAACGAGCAGGTCGCGGGTGTCGGCGTCCTCGGGATGCAGGTCGTCCTGGCGGCGCGATTCAAGCCAGAGGAGGAACGAGACGGCGTCGTCCGCGATGCGGTAGCGGAATTTGCGGCGGCGGACATCGCGGTAGCCGCGCAGGCGCTCCTTCTCGATGCGCTGCACGACGAGTTCCCAGTCGAGCAGCTGGCGGATGTCCTGGTTGAAGGCGGCGGACTCGGGGGTGTCGCCGAGCGCGGCCTGCACATCGTCGTGCAGGGGTTCGAGCTCGTGGTTGTTGCGGAAGCGCAGCAGCACCAGCAGAATGTCGAGATAGGCGGCGGCGCGCTCGGCGGTCAAGAGTGAACCCAGCGCGCGGTTACGGCGCTCCAGCAAGTCGAGCGCGCCTGGAAATGGGTGCGGCTCATCCATACCGCCGTGCAGTATAGCAGAACCTCACGGTGCCCGCCAATCAGCAGGGTGAATCCACAAACAATCCGCAAACATCAATTCTCCGCCTTGTCGTCCGCGTGGGTGTCCGGTGCCGGAGGGGGCGTGGCGCCGTAGGGCAGGAACTCCTCATATTCTGGCCAAGGCGGCGGATCCGGCGGTCGCCGGATCGCCTCGCTGAAGGGCGGATCACTCCACCGCACCTGGTCGTCGTGCGTCACAAATCCTGCCGCCACGGCCACGTTGTAGCCCCAGCGGTCGGCAGCGTTGGTGTAGACGACGACATCGGGGATCCGGTCATAGCGGTGGTTGTCTGAGGTCCAGGCGCCCCACGCGAGGCCCGCCTGCACGACCGCCGTGCGGTTGGTGTTGAACGGGTTGCGGCCCGTAAACCAGAGTCCGTGCCCGCCGCGCGGAAGCTCGCGGCCGGCAATCAGGAACCGATCCGTCGTGACGCGCACCTGGCCGGCGCGCAGAATCCGCGCGACGAGGGGGCTGGTTTCCGGCTCGCCGAAGACGAAGAGATTGCAGCGCGCGGCGAGTGCGGGATCGAGCGTCGTCTCCAGTGCCATGCGTGGGAACGCAAAGGCGAACCGCCGCCACTCGTGCGCCCGCACCAGCAGATTGGAGAGGCTGTGCCCCGTGCCGCCGTCGGCTCCGCCGACAAAAACAAAGGGCGCGAGCATCGCATCCTGCAGTCGGCTGCCGGTCGCGCCCACGCGTGCGCTGGATCGCGGCGGTGGCCTGGGATGAACCTGCGTCAGCGCCGCGTCGAGGAACTGCTGCCAGGGCGGGTAGTACCAGGTGGGGGCGAAAATGTCGTGCCCGGCATCGGTGAAGGTGATCAGACGGGCACGTGTCGAACCGCGACGCCGGAGTTCGTGGATCGGGTAGGCGCCCTGCTCGTAGGTGACGATGTCGTCGTAGCGTCCGTGCGTGGCGAAGACCGGTGTGGAAAGCAGGCGATCGAGATAGCCGGTGGCGAACTGGGTGTCGACCAGCTCGCGGTGCCAGCCCGGGAGATCGGCCCGTGTGAGTTCATGCCAGACATAGAAGTCGCCGCGCCCGCAGACGGGCACCAGGGCATTGAAGTGGTCGGCCCAGCGCGCGCCGATGTTCCAGACGCCGAGCCCACCCATGGAGACGCCGGCCAGGACGATGCGTTGCGGATCGGCGTGGTAGCGGACGCGCATCTCGTCGATGACGCGGAGCACATCCTGCTCGCCGATATGCTGGTAGTCGGTGTTGCCGCGTCCGAAGGGTGCCGCGATCAGCGCGCCGGTACGGTTGGCCACATTCGTCAGACAGACCGGAAAGCACGGGAAGGAGGCGAAGGAGATGGTGGGATCGTAGCCGTGGAGGAAGACCAGCAGGGGGGGCGGGGGGGAAGCCGGGGTGACCGACGGCGGCAGATAGCGCCAGAAGGGCTGCGCGGAGTCGTCGATCTCGCTGGTATAGGCTTCGAGGCGGATGCCCGGTTTCCACGGCGGCGGCGTGTCGCGCTCCAGATCCAGGAGGCATTGGCGCACCTCCTCCTGTTCCCGCTCAATGGCGCGATCGAGCGAATAGCCCTCGTAGTAGTGCCGCCGCAGCGCGGCGGCACGCTGTACATGCATGCGGATTTTTGCCGAGGTCGATCCGCGCCACGGCTCTGCCGGAGCGGCACCGGCCTGCGCCAGCCAGAGAAGACTGAAGACCCCCGCCAGCCACGCGTGCAGGCGTGTCGGCAGGGGCACGGATGTCAATCGGCCATCAGGCACGCGCCGCATGCCTAAGTTAGGGTGATGCGTCGGCTAGATTCCCAAAGCCCGTGGATGTTGCAGTAGGTCGTGGCAAACAGGGTGCCCGAGGCGAGCAGGCGCGCCCGGACGGTCACGCGGCTGTCGGTATAGGCCGGGCCTTCGTTGGCGCCTTTGACCGACTGCCCATGAGCCGAGAACTCGAACCGGCCCAGCTCGTAGGAGATCGCCGCGCCCTCGGGCACGTAATGGAGCGCAATCCAGCAGATATGATGCTCGGTGGTGTTCGGGTGGGAAATCTCCTTGCCGACCGTGGCCGAGATCTCCACCCAGTCGCCCGCCTTGGCGGACTCCGGCGCGTCGATCACCGGAACATGTTTCTCGCTCTTCCAGTCGGCGGACTTGACGACATCATGCAGGCTCTTCATTTTTGGGGTCTCCGGTGGTTGTTGATGTACCTGGCGATAAGCAAACTTTGATTATATACGGATCGACTATACAACGTCAACGTTAACGCAGGGCCAGGGAAGGGAACGGGTGCGATTCAACATTGTTGAATCGCAAAGAATCCAGAATCCAGAATCCAGAATCCAAGAAGTTGCACA
>CAZYRQ010000049.1:0-10151 GCA_964649455.1 uncultured Lentisphaerales bacterium | reverse complement strand
CCGGCAGCCTGATTGCCGATGGGGCGCCGATCTCTACTTTCGGCGGCCCCTCGGGGGGCGGCATCTGGGTCACGGCGGAGCGGTTCAGTATCCTTCCCGGCAGCCGGCTGCAGGTGCGGGGAGGCTACTCGGGATACAACTACTCGGGCGGAGGCGGCGGGCGCATCGCCCTCGGCATCCACCTGACGCGTGAAGACTTGGCACAACTCGCCGAGACCGGGCTGTCGGTCTCGCCGGCCGTGACGCTCGATGCCCCGGCCTTCCTCGATCGGTATGCCGGCGTCACCGTGGATGTCACTCCCGTCACAATCCGCGAGGACGAGCAGAGCGCGCAGCCCGGCACCTTTATCCTGCTGGATGCCACGCCACGCGGCAGCGTGCTCATGTTGCGGTAGGGGAAATGTCAATTCACAGCGGTTCCAAGTCACGCATGGTTCGGTTTGACTAGCGGCAGAGGCCGTGCAAATACAGAGGATGAAAAGGCGCACGGGTGCGGACTGTGGAAAAAAGTTCTCCGGATGCCTTTTTTGTCTTTATCCTTTACAGGAGTAGTCGGCTGTGCTAAAAATCAGTTATGCATAAACACTTTTTCGAAGCCGTGATGCTGGCCTGCTTCTCCGTCTCCTGGTTCTTCTCGATCGCGCGGTCGCTGCGCTCGCGCTCCACCGGCGGCAAAAGCATCTGGTTCCTCTGGATCATTTTCGTTGGCTATGTCGCGGGTGTCGCGAACAAGGTGCTGAATGGGGTCGACTTTGTGCTCTGGCTCTACATCTTCAACGGCGTCATGGTGTTCGCCGACATCCTTCTCTTTTTCCGCAACCGGCACGCCGAAAGACATTGACCCGCGCGCCGCTTCGGTCGATAATCCATCCCCAAGCCCGGACGTGGCGGCTGCCGTGGCACACGGAGCGCTGCGACGTTCACTTCGGCGGGCTTGTTGAAAGCAGGACTGAGCATGAGCAAGACCAGGACCGCAGGCAAGCAGGCGGTCGGCGCGGCGCGCGCCGGCGGCGACACGCGTTGGTTCGTGAACGACCGCTTCGGCATGTTCATCCACTGGGGGCTCTACGCCCAGGGCGCCCGCCACGAGTGGCTGATGCATCGGGAGAGCATCCCGGTGGAGGTCTACGAGCAGCGCTATTTCAGGAGCTTCGATCCCGACCTCTACGATCCGCGGCGCTGGGCGCGGGCAGCCGCCGGAGCCGGCATGAAGTACATGGTCGTCACCAGCAAGCACCATGAGGGCTTCTGCCTCTGGGACAGCCGCCACACCGACTATAAGGCGACCCGCGCGCCGGCCGGACGCGATCTGCTGCGGCCGATGCTGGAGGCCTTCCGCGACGAGGGTCTGCGCACGGGACTCTACTACTCGCTGATCGACTGGCACCATCCCGACTTCGTGATCGACAGCCGCATTGGTCCCTACCGCGGGCTGGACGAGGCCGCGCGCGCCCGCATGAACGCCGGGCGCAAGATGGAGCGCTACGCCGCCTACATGCGCAACCAGGTCAAGGAGCTGCTGACCGGCTATGGCCCGATCGACGTCCTCTGGTTCGACTTCTCCTATCCGAACGCCGAGCATCCCGCAGACTTCACGCTGGGCAAGGGCCGGCTGGCGTGGGAGTCCGAGAAGCTCTACAAGCTCGTGCGCAAGCTGGCGCCGAAGATCATCGTCGATGATCGTCTCGACCTGCCGGGTTCCGGCGACATCCGGACCCCCGAGCAGTACCAGCCACGCGCCTGGCCCACGAGCGAGGGGCAGCGCGTAGTCTGGGAAGCGTGCCAGACCTTCAGCGGCTCTTGGGGGTACCACCGCGACGAGGCGTCCTGGCGCACGCCGGACGAGCTGATCCGGACGCTGATCGACTGCGTCAGCAAGGGTGGCAACCTCCTGCTGAACGTCGGGCCGACCGGCCGCGGCGAGTTCGACGCCCGTGCCTTGGCCTGCCTGGAAGGCATAGGCGCCTGGATGCAGCGCCACAGCCGCTCGATCTACGGCTGCACGGCGGCGCCCGAGGAGTTCAAGGCGCCCGAGAACTGCCTGCTGACATGGAATCCGGATACCCGCCGACTCTACGTGCATGTGCTGGCGTGGCCCTTCAAGCATCTGCACATCGAGGGTCTGCGCCAGCGCGTGACCTACGCGCAGCTCCTGAACGACGCCTCCGAGATCACCTGCGGCGCGGGCTCCTGGTATGTCCAGCAGATGGGTGGAACGCTGACCGACAACCTGCTGACCCTCAACCTGCCGACACAGAAGCCGGACGTGGCGGTGCCGGTCATCGAGCTGTTCCTGGACGGCAAGTAACAGGGGATAGCCGCCGCGCGCCGCGGCATGGGCAGAGGCGAGACGGGCATGGCAGACAACAGACCCGCTGAACACGATGTCGGGAAGACGGCGGCCATGCCGTTTTCCGACTTCTTCACCCCGCGCCAGCGGGGCATTGTCGCCGACGGGCTCACCGTGCTGGCCGCCAGCGCGGTGGTCGGTTTCGTCGGCGTGCTGGTCTGGGCGCTGCTGCAAGTGGTGTCCGGGTTGCAGCAGGTGCTGGCGCCCTTCCTGGTGGCCGCCATGCTGGCCATGCTCTTCAAGCCGTACTACACGCTGCTCAACCGGCTGGTACGCGGTGCGCACGCGCTGTCGCTGGCGCTCTTCTTCCTCTCCGTCCTCGTGCCCCTGGGCCTCGTGGTCTGGTTCTTCGGCGAGCTGCTCGTCGACCAGGTGATCGGGCTGCTCGACCGGATTCCGGACCTGATCCAGCGCATGGAACATCTGCCCGCGCAGTCGCGGGCCGACCTGCTGCGGCTGCTGGAGCGTTTCCACCTCTGGAATCCCGAGACGCAGACGCTGCTGCCGGTCGCGAACTGGAACGCCCAGGCGCTCTTCAACCGCTTCGGCAGCCATCTGGTGCGGGCGGGAATCGGCGCCTGGGAGATGGTGGTGGCGCTGCTGGGCTGGCTGGTGCTGCCGATCTACCTGGCCTTCTTCCTGGTCGACGAGCCCCCCTCGGCCGCCAGCATCCGTCGCTACCTGCCGTTTCTCAAGGAGTCGACGCGCGAGGACATCGTCGACCTGGCCGTCCAGTTCGAGAACATCATCCTCTCCTTTTTCCGGGGGCAGGTGCTGGTCGCTCTCGTCCAGGCGCTGCTGTTCGGGCTGGGCTTCTGGATCGCCGGGCTGGAGTTCGGTTTCATCATCGGCTTCACCCTAGGGCTGCTCAATATCGTGCCGTACCTGGGCAATGCCGTGGGCCTGCTGCTGATCGTGCCGATGGCCTTCCTCGGCGGCGGCCTCTGGCAGGTCGGCGGCGTACTGCTGGTGTTCATGGTGGTGCAGAGCCTCGACAGCTACTTCATCACGCCCAGGATCATGGGCCGCCGCACCGGGCTGCACCCGGTGACGATCATCTTCTCCCTGCTCTTCTGGAGCGTCGTGCTGGGCGGGTTCCTGGGGCTGCTCCTGGGGATTCCGCTGAGCGCCTTTGTCGTCGTGCTGGGACGCCTGCTGCGTTCCAAGTACATCCGTGAACTGGTCTAGTGGAAAGTTGAGGTTGTCATGCGCTGCTCATTACAGGATTCGCTCGTCTGGCTCTATACGGATTCGGAAGTCGGCGCCCGACCGTGCTCCGCGATCACGCTCGATGTCGCCCGCGGCGGCACGGCCGCAGTCACGATTCTGGTCAACGACGCGCGCCCCGGTGTGCCGATCCAACTGGCCCTCGCGCCCGCGTCCAAGGTATGGACGGCCTACCGGCTCGTCGACGTGCCGGTCGAGCAGAACACGGGGATCAATTCCTTCTGCGAGAGGGATGGCCAGGTCAATCCGCATGTGACCCGCCGGGCGCCCTTCCGCGTCTTCGACGCCATGGAGCCGGTCGATGCGGCCGGTTTCAAGGCGACAGCCGCGACGCAGGCGATCCGCATCCATCTGCCGGTGCTCCGCACGGCCCGGCCCGGCGTCAAGCAGATGGTCTGTACTGTGACGCACGGGGACGCCCATGCCGTGCTGAAGATCCGGCTGACCATCCATGCCGTGCAGCTGCCCCCTGCGGGTGTGGCCAGTTTTCCCTACACCAACTGGTATCATGTCGACAACATGGCCGCGCGCCATGGCCTCAAGCCCTGGAGCGAGGGCCACTGGCGCATGATCCGGCGCTATGCCGACCTCATGCGCCACGGGCGCCAGAACACGTTTCTCATCCCACTGGCCCACATCTTCTCCCGCACGGATCGCGGCGTACCGGAACTCAACCGCCCGCGGCTGCGGCGCTGGGTGCGCACCTTCACCGATGCCGGCCTGCATTACATTGAGGGCGGCCATTTCGGTGCCCGCACGGGGCGCGTCTGGGAGGCGCCGACCTTCAGCATCGGGCTCACCCAGTCGCTGGCGACCAGTCCCGAGGGTAACGCCGACATCGCTGCGATCGCCGGACAGCTCATGGAAGAGATCGACCGCAACGACTGGTGGGATCGCTGGATCCAGCATGTGGCCGACGAGCCCATTGCCGCCAGCGCGGCGGACTACCGCATCTTCGTCGGCATGGTCCGGAAATACATGCCCGGCGTGCCGATTCTCGATGCGACCATGGAGGAGTCGCTCGTGGGCTCCGTGGACATGTGGTGTCCGCAAGTGCGGAGCTACCAGCTCAACCGCGATCGGTTCGAGCGCATGCAAGCGCTGGGCGACGAGGTCTGGACCTACACCTGCTGCGCTCCCGGCGGTCCCTGGCTCAACCGCCTGCTCGACGGGGAACTGCTGCGTCCGGCCCTGATCGGCTGGGCCTCGGCGCTTTTCAAGCTGGATGGTTTTCTCCACTGGGGCTTAAACCAGTACCAGAAGCAGCAAGATCCCTTCGAGATGAGCGTGATTCCCAACTGGGGCGGCGGCAGCAACACGCTGCCTCCGGGCGACACCCATGTCATCTACCCGGGCAAGGCGGGTCCCTGGTCGAGCGTGCGCTTCGAGGCCCACCGCGAGGGGCTCGAGGATCTGGAGCTGCTCCGGATTCTGCAGGCGCGCCATCCCGCACGGCCCCGAGCCATCCTGGAACCGGTGATCCGCGGCTTCGACGACTACACGAAGGATGCCGCCGTGCTGCGCGCGGCGCGCCGCAAGCTGCTGCAGGCGCTGAGCTAGGCGCCCCCAAACCCAACAGACAATCCTACGGCGACCGCAGCCGCATGGGCGGAAATACGCCTGAGATCGGCCCTCGTCGACTTCGCCCGGTTCTGCAACCTACCGAAGTTGAATGATAGTAGCCTTGGGGGGCGGTGTGACTTCGTAGGCGCCGATGTCCACAAAATCATTTTGAATCCGCACGGCGCCATCCAAATCCATGGCCGTTGTCATCCAGAGTGCGTTCAAGCCCTTGTCAATACAGGGCGACTTGGGTTGGAGGCGGAAATTTCCGCCTGCCAGATCGACAAAAAGCGGGTTGCCGACGATGTTGCCGGCCCCGATTCCGGGGGCTGGGGTTGTGCAGCAATTGGTCGCTGTCGTTATGCTTTAAATATTTTCTCCCGCGGGAGCTGTATTGAAGTAGACGATGGAATTTAACAAATTGCCACCCCACGCGCCGCCGCCTTCAACGGTAGCCGTATTGCTAACAACGGAACAGTTATACAGGTTGCAGTTGCACGCTCCGCCGCCTTTTCCTGAGGATGTATTGTGGGCCAGTAGACAATTATACAGGCTGCAATTGTCATCCGCCCCGCCGCCATGATCCCACCAATAACCCTGAATATTCGAATTGCCGATCAGCGTGCAGTTGGACAAGATGCAGAACGAGCTCACTGCCCCGCCAAATTGCGCCGAATTGGTGAGCAGCAGGCAATCATACAACAGGCATCGGTCGGAGGCACCTCCGCCGCCCTGGGAGGCCGCATTGCCAATCAGCGTGCAGCCATACAATTTGCATTGTAAAGACGCGCCCGCGCCATAGTTACCGGTATTATAGAACAATCTGCAGTCATACAAAGTACTATTGTAAAAGGCGCCGATTTGATTGCCGATCAGCGTGCAGTTAGTCAGCGTGCTTAAAGCCACCCCGCCGGAACCCAACGTGTTGTTGACAACCGTGCAGTCATACATCCTGCACCAGAATGCCCCAATGCCAATGCCTGAAGAATTATTGCTCACTACGCAGCCATATAGGGTGGATCCCATAGCCCCGCCACCGCCCCGCCACCAATACGCATAGCCCGCCGAATTCAGGGCCAAGGTGCAGTCGTACAGGGTGCCCCTGTAGGCTCCACCACCGCTCCCCTTCGCTGAATTGCCGACGATCACGCAATTGGAAACCACAGTATTTGCTGATGCGCCCCATATGCCGCCACCCTCATTGTCATCTCCCGTGTCTAGCGTGGCGCCCTTCGTGATGGTAAACCCGATCAGTGAAGAACCATCGACCATGTACACGCAGCGCACTGCGGCCGGGCCGTTGGTCGTGGCATGATCCCAGGCGCCCTGGATGATCGTATGGGCAGGATCGTTGTTCGCACTTCTCACCGTGATCGCTTTGTTAATCATCACCCGGTTGGTTAGAACCGTGCCGGCGGGATAATTGATGACACCCCCGGTGGCATACACGCCGTTGGAAACCCAGACCGTACTGGCAGGACTATCGCTGATGATGTCGATTGCGCCTTGGAAGCTGTTGGTGGCCTCGGCCCAGGAGGGGTATCCCGCCCCCGTCCCGTTCGTTGTCACAAACACCTCCAGCGGGGGGAAGGCTGCCGCCATTTGCGCAACCACGATCACGAACACCGTCAATCCTGCAGTCCGTCTCATTCTATACCTCCATGGAGTTAACCTTCATGCACCATATCCAACCAGAGCGCGTCGTTTCCGCCCGGCTAGAACCGTTCCGTCAACATGACAATCCAGGTTTCGGCATCCTGCTTCGCATTGGTCGAAACGTTGGAAATTGCGCCTATCTCGCGGAACACGTGCACTGCGGCCTGCCATTGATGGCGTTGACGCCAGTTGACGTCGCCCAGCATGAAAAGTATCCTGGCCTTGTTGGACGGTGCCAGGCCCGGAAAATCCGCGTACTGGCGCAAACACAAAGCGGCATTGTCCCAGTCACGGTCTTGCGTGTACACGTTCTTCAGGCCTTCAAAAACGCCGAGCTTCCAATCGCTCGCAACCGTCTCGTCCGCGAGGAAATCCGCGGCAGCCTTGAAATATACATTCCGCTTGGACCGATCTGCCGCCAGGGTTAGGATCAGCCTCATCTGCGCCTCGTCTTTTTTGCTTTTCGAGCTGGACAGGTCGGCGATGACGGGCTCGTAGCGTTTGGCGGCTTCGGCATATTGATCGATCATTTGCCGGAGTTCCCGCATATGCGTCCTCACCACGGCGAGTTTCTCATCCGGGATGCCGCGGATGGCCAAGCGCTTGTCATGCCACTCCCAGGCCTGCTGCAGATCGCCCTTGTTCTCATACGCCCAGGCAATCACACTGCCCGCTTCGAACAACGCCGGCCCCTCCAGGGAATCCAGATTCTTCTCCAGCATCGCAACGGTTTCGGCGTTGTTGGCATAGAACCGTTTCTGCTCGCGTACCCATGCCGCAAGGGCGTCGTTAACGCGCTGCTTGTCGTCGGGGGTCGACGCCTGTTTCCAGGCTTTCAAGTAGAGGTCGAATGCTTGAAAGTATTTTTGGCCACGCTGCTTGTCGGCGGCTGTTTTCAGGGTTGCGCTGAAGTCGTTTGTCTGCGCGAACGCGCGGCCTGAAAAAGCAAGCAGAGCACCCGCCAAAATGGCATACGCAAAATGTCTCATGATCCCATTCCCTCCATTGGTCAGCCCATCGCCTGGACGGTCAAGTCCATCGCGTCCAGGTCCGGTTACTCGCGTGGCTTCAGTCCTAGCCACTTATCAAAAACCCGTCGGTGCAACCTGACGAGTTCCTTCGAGCCCGGATGCGCGGCCTGCGCCTCGGCCTTCTCGAGGAGCGCGCTCAGCGGGGCCGTGAGCTTGTTGCCGACAATGTACTGCTTGGCCGACCCCGTGGGATCGTTATTCCAGGAACAACCCATCGGATCCCCCAGCCAGACCTCCCGGAGCTTCGCATAATACTCGCGCATGGGGACGGCGGCTTCGCGATAGGCGCGGCGGCAGAACTCGTCCCTCAGCTTTTCCACATCCTGCCGGGGATCCCACATCAGGCGCATCGCCACCCAGAATTCAATGGCCGATGCGCTATAAACGTCGGCGCCGGTGTAATTGGGGTATATCGTCTGGTCATCCGAGTCGTTGCGGCAGGTATCCAGATAAACTCCCTTGAGCCCCTTTTCCTGATAGAAGCAAAAGTCCTGGGCGGCGATATCGCAGACCGGATTGCAGAAGAGCGGGGTCGAGTAGCACAGATAATATTCGTAGAGCTCCATGCGGCTGCAGGCTTCCGGCCACCCGGTGAAGCAATCCAACCACTTTTTGTTAACCGGGTGGGTGATGGGGTATTTGTGATTCTTGACATAGGGGCAATAGGTCGTTACGACATTGTCCGCCAGTTTGAGGCGCGGCGCCTGGGCGCACCAGAGATAGGCCTGCGCGGCTAATTTTTTGCCGGGATGCTTACGGGCCATCATGTCCGCGACTTGGTTCACGAATATGAAAAAC
This sequence comes from uncultured Lentisphaerales bacterium, assembly GCA_964649455.1. GTDB lineage: Bacteria > Verrucomicrobiota > Kiritimatiellia > RFP12 > JAAYLN01 > JAAYLN01. Next base: position 1,526 of record CAZYRQ010000049.1, on the reverse strand, counting down.
TGCACGGAACGGAAGTCCTCGTCCTTCGGGTTCACCATCACGCCGCCGGAGAGTTTGATCGGCTGCAGACAGGTTTCACACTGGCAGAGGTCCCAGCCATCGCCAATGCTGATGCCGAAGCTCATCACGCGCGGGGGCGCATTTTCAATCACCGCATCGAGCCTGGCACAATACTCGTTGATCATTTCCGGATTCGTGAAGCACAGTTGGTTATAACCCTCCTCGCGAACGAGGTGTCGCCCGTCAAAAACGGGATAGAAGCTTGCGTACGTCTCCGGCGGTAAGACGCGTTCAAAACCGCTTTGCCAAGGCATGCGCACCCCAATTTGATTGAGGCTGCTAAACATGGCCGCATCCTGTATGTGCTCGATGCCGAAGTCGCCGATGCCCAGGTTGCGGGCCTGCCAGGTGTAGCCGGCGACATCGCCGGTCCAGTAGCGCGTGGTGAACGCCGGGACGTCCAGGGTGTCTGCAAAGGTCGCCTGGAGGTCCGGGTTCCGGCCGTAGATCGTACCGAACCCGTTCTCCGCTTCCAGTGCACGCACAAAGATGATGTCGGTGTTCTTTTCGAGGAAGCGGTAGACACTGTTCAGGACACCCTTGGGATCGACGGCCGCCAGATAGATGGCATCGCCCTGCCGGCAAATGATGAAGCCGTCATTCCCCTCGAGCCGCTTGAAGTCGGCGGCATGGGCCTTGGCAAACGCCGCCACGGCTGGCGAGAGGTCCGGCGTTCCCAGAACGAGCTTAACGGGCTGCGTGCCCGGCGCCTTGACCACGGGAATCGCCGCTCCCGAGATCCGTCCCAGCCAGTTGGTCAACTCCAAGGCGGCATACTCCAGCTGGCGCTGCGGACGAACGGTGTCGAGCACCACCTCCGCGTTGGGCTTCCCCCCGAGGGTCAGCGCCAGGGGGGCGGCGACCGCCGCGTGTACCGCCAGCAGCATGATCCATCCCGCCAGTGGCAGCCGACACGACCGCAGGGTTCTTCTTGGCATACCCGTTCCTCCCCCGTCTCGTCTCCTCCCGGCGACTAGCCTTCATCCGCCAGCATCTCGCACCAGAGCCGGGCCGTCTCGCGGTCGGCGGCCCCGGCCGCATCATCCCCGGCCACAGCGGCGAAGGCGTGGCGCGCCTTCGCCAGATCCCGGTCGATACGGAAATAGCTCTCTCCCAGACGCAGCCGGATGGCGTGCTGGTCGCGCGGGGTTGGCGCCAGGTTCATTTGCTGCTCGATCACCCACGACACCCGCTGCAGCAGGTCCGCGTCCTTGCCGGAGCGGCAGATCGACTCGGCCTGGACGAGCACGCCGCCCAGCACCTGCCGTACCGCCGCCTCCTCCCGCATCCCGAGCATGCGCTCCGCCAGGGCCAGCGCCCGGCGGCACCCGTCCGCCGTCTGGCGCAGAATCCGCATGGCCTCGAGCGGGGCCACGGCCGCCATCCAGGCTTCAGGCGGCAGTCCGCCGGACGCATCCAGGATTTTGACATACTCGTCCACGGCCAGCGCCTCCGACGCGCGGGAC